>CAVYHW010000109.1:0-20973 GCA_963768215.1 uncultured Gammaproteobacteria bacterium | reverse complement strand
TTGACCAGTTCCGGGCGCTGCTCGTTTTCTAATAGTCGCCTGGTTGCGGATTCACCAAGGAACTGGGTGAGCATGACGGTTAGATCGTTTTTTCTGATCTGTAGATCATGCACACCAGTATGCTGCCTGGCGCGCTCCCGGTTTACAAAGGCGACGGCCTGAATGCGATCAGACAGTCGTGTTTTGTCTAATGTGGACACATAACAGTAGGCCAGTACATTGGCGGCAAGACTCAGTACTACACCACGGGTATAGCTGTCACTGAAGCTCAGCCCAAACAGCTGCTCGGGCCGCAGGAATTCAAAACCAAAAATCCCGCGGAGCAACAGGTCCTGACTTATTAAACCGGCATTGCTCAGTAACGGAAGCATCAGCGTTATAAACCAGATCATTGTGCCACAGGCCAGACCTGAGAACACGCCCAAAGCATTGCCCCGCTGCCAGTAGAGGCCGAATATGATAGCTGGTGCAAGCTGAACCGCCAGGGCAAAGGCGATCAGTCCGATTTCAGTCAGCGCGGCATTTTCCGCCAGGCTGTGCTGGTAGAGCCATGCCATAACGATAACAGCAATAACGGTCAGACGGCGTGTCATGATAAGCGCTGTTGAATAATCCGGGACAGTATTGCGTGTTTTCTGGTGTTTGATTAACAGCGGCAGTATCACGTCGTTACTTAACATCTGGCTCATGGTGAGTGATGCCACAATAATCATCGCGGTGGCTGCCGAAAATCCGCCGATAAAGGCCAGCAGGCCAAGCAGTTCATTACCTGTACCCAGAGGTAAAGCCAGCACATAGGTGTCACTGGTTACCTCCGTTCCGGCCAGCACCTGGTTACCTACCCATGAGATGCAAAATACGGCAATGGCAATAGCAATTAGATACAGGCTGAATCCACGGCGTGCAAATTTAAGATGGTCTTCACTCAAGCATTCTACAAAGGTGATCTGAAACATGCGTGGGAGACAGAAAATGGTTGCCGCAGAGACAAATGTCATCACCCAGAATGAAGGTGTTATTGTGCTTTGCTGGAATACAGCATTGGCGTTATTGCTGAGCTGCCCGGGGTCAAAGCCTTTGGACAGGCCAAGTGCAAATATGGCTATAGTCACTAATGCAATGAGTTTGACGAATGATTCAAAAGCAATCGCCACCATGATGCCAGAGTGATAACTGGCCACGTCAAGCCGGTTTGCGCCGAAGATCAGGGTAAACAGAATCATCGCCGCAGACACCAGCATGGTCATGTCCTGCCCTGCAAAAGCAATATTATTCACACTATAAAGCAACGTATCGGTAACGGCTTTCAACTGCAGCGCAATATAGGGCACGGTGGTGGCGAGCATGATCAGGGTAACGATGGCGGCAACAGACTGGCGTTTACCATAACGGGAGGTAATAAAATCAGCAATCGAATGAATGTTTTCCTGCCGGCTAACACTGGCGATACGTTGTAGCAGTGGAAAACCGAAGGTGAACAGCAATACAGGACCGAGCAAAATGGGCAGGTAATACCAGCCTTTAGAGGCAGCAGTGCCGACCAGTCCATAAAAAGTCCATGATGTGCAGTAGACACCAAGCGCCAGCGTGTATACCAGCGGGTGGCGCGCCCAGCCAGACGTATTGAAGCGCCGACGGTCACCGATACGGGCAATCCAGAACAGTAAAGCCAGATAGGCTATGAGCACTATGATAAGTGTAACTGGTGACAAAAATCCTCTCCGTTTTGATAAAAGATTATCACTAATGTCCTGCTAACAGCCAGGAACATGAACCAGACATACACAGCAATGACCATCACCCGCATGGATGCGGGTGCTGAGCCACCATGGATGGCAGATATTTGCTCCTGCAATATCTGCATTTCCTAAATCCGTTTAGGTAGTTTCACAGCGTGTCATTGGTGGGTGTGTCTGGTTCATGTTCCAGGCAGCTAACGAGACAGCAATGAAAGAGTATATGTTAAGCGAACTGTTTACAAACTTCCTGTGAAATATCCGGGCCATCGAAGTATGAGTTTACCGGCTAAGACATTAGTCTACCTATAGACTAAAGTCGAAGGTGGTAAATAGACAACTCCTGTTACATTGTTTACTGATAAATTTGGGAGGCGAAAATGGCTGATAATCAAGAAAATAGAGATGCATATTGGAAGGCCAATGTCAGGTTGATGGTGATACTGCTGAGTGTCTGGTTTACCATCTCATATCTCTGCGGCATTGTATTTGTTGAAGAATTAAACACGATACGCCTGGGTGGTTATAAACTGGGTTTCTGGTTTGCACAGCAGGGTTCCATGTATGGCTTCGTTGCGATTATTTTTATATATGCGCGCCGTATGGCTGCACTCGATCGCAAACACAATCTGCACGAATAAGAATAAGGGGGAGTCATGGAACTACAAACATTAACATTTATCGTTGTCGGTTTAACGTTTTCAATTTATATCGGTATCGCCTTCTGGGCGCGTGCCGGAACAACCAGTGAATTCTATATCGCTGGCGGCGGTATTCACCCGATCGCAAATGGCATGGCTACAGCTGCCGACTGGATGTCCGCGGCTTCCTTCATTTCCATGGCAGGCCTGATCGCGTTCTTCGGATACGGTGGTTCGGTCTTCCTCATGGGCTGGACCGGCGGTTACGTATTATTGGCGATGTTACTGGCGCCCTACCTGCGTAAATACGGCAAGTTCACCGTACCAGAATTTATCGGCGACCGTTACTACTCGAAAGCGGCACGTATCGTTGCGGTTGTGTGTTTGATCGTTGCTTCGGTGACATACGTAATCGGTCAGATGAAAGGTATCGGTGTGGCTTTCTCCCGCTTCCTTGAAGTCAGTTATGAGATGGGCCTGTCTGTTGGTATGGGTATCGTATTCATCTACGCCGTTGTTGGTGGTATGAAAGGCATTACCTATACACAGATAGCACAGTATTGTGTATTGATCTTTGCTTATACCATTCCTGCTATATTTATCTCACTTAACCTGACCGGCAACCCGATTCCACAACTGGGACTGGGCAGCATGCTGGCAGGGACTGATACCTACTTACTGGATCGGCTCGATCAGGTGGTGACTGAACTAGGCTTTGCTGAGTATACGACCAGCGCCAGGTTGAGCACCCTCAATACCTTTGTTTATACCCTGTCATTGATGATCGGTACGGCTGGCCTGCCACACGTGATCATTCGTTTCTTCACGGTAACTAAAGTGAGTGATGCGCGTGTATCAGCTGGCTGGGCACTGATCTTTATTACTATCCTGTATACCACAGCACCTGCGGTTGCAGCCATGGCCCGTTTAAACCTGCATGAAACGATTCAACCTGCCGGTGGACAGAATCTGGCTTATGATGAACGCCCCAGCTGGTTCAGTAACTGGGAAAAAACCGGTTTACTGAAGTTTGAAGACAAAAACGGTGATGGTCGTATCTCTTATACTGCTGATAAAGCCACGAATGAAATGGTGAAAGTCGATAGAGACATCATGGTGCTGGCAAATCCTGAGATCGCAAATTTACCTAACTGGGTGATCGCACTGGTGGCTGCCGGTGGCCTGGCTGCTGCGCTGTCAACAGCGGCCGGTCTATTGCTGGCCATTGCGTCGTCGATTTCGCATGACCTGTTAAAAGGGGTGTTCAGACCGGACATCAATGAGAAACAGGAGTTACTGGCGAGTCGTATCGCGATGGCGGGCGCCATTGCCCTGGCCGGTTATCTTGGTTTCAACCCACCCGACTTTGCGGCGGGAACGGTGGCCCTGGCCTTTGGTCTGGCGGCATCCTCTATCTTCCCGGCGCTGATGATGGGTATCTTCAGTAAGCGTATCAACAGAGAAGGCGCAATCGCCGGTATGATTGCCGGTATCTCGGTAACCCTGTTATACGTATTCCAGCACAAAGGCATTATGTTTGTTGCAGATACTGCTTTCCTTGGTGATATGTCACCAAACTGGTTTATGGGTATCGAGCCCAATGCCTTCGGTGCTATCGGTGCGGTGGTGAACTTTGTTATCGCCTATAGTGTCTCGATGGTGACTGCGGAACCACCCGAGCATATACAGCACCTGGTTGAAGAGATACGCGTACCCGTGGGTGCAGCTGTCGCTCGCAGTCATTAATTAGGCTGTTCTATGAAAGCACGCAGGCATAACATGTCTGCGTGCTTTTTTTATTTTCACAATCAGTGATGTGATATTTTGTTAGACTAGTAGCGTAGGCTGGGATAAGGTTTTTACGTTCCCGACGCTGGTTAAATAGTTACATATTAATCCAGCTTTATCATTAACAAATAACTCTGCCAGCAACGTGCCTTATGCTGGCCTACCCAGGAATCAGAGTTGCTATTGACGGCATGAACTGATTTATGTCGACTCTAATATGCCACTTTTATTATGAATGCACTAAAAAACAAACATTTGATCCTGGCTATGTTCGTAGCGCCGACGCTTGCCATTATTGCCTATTTTTCTGTTGACTATATGGTTTCAGAAAAACCTCAGACAGCTATGCAGGGCGCTACTTATAAACTTGCTGCGAAATCCAACTGCCGTTACCAGAGTGGTGTCTGCACACTGAAGAATGGTGATATCGAGGTACAGATACGCGCCCGACGTCTTGATGAAAAAGCGGTCGAGTTGAGCATGCATTCCGAGCTGCCCATACAAAAAGCAGTCATCTCTTATATTGCCGAAGACACAGCTTCTGACCCAGTAGTGATGTATGCCGGCTCTGCTGAAGTCAGTAACTGGCAGGTAATGCTTAATCTGCCTGATCCTCAGAACACTCAACTGCGGCTGGCATTGAATATAGCTGACTCAATGTATTATGCTGAGACCACGGCTGTGTTTATCGATTATGAAACATCGTTTTCACGAGAAAACTTTTCTGAATAACATGCAGAATAATTTCAGCAAGTTAAATGCTATTTTTTTGTAGGTTCGAATTCATTCGAACAAAACTTGTTCAGCGGTCATCTAATGCGAATTAGTCGCACCTACTGCACTTAACTTACTCGTATTGTGTGCTGAACAGATTACAATAATAGTTATTTGCTTAATATGTCTGAAGTAGCGTGAATAAATATGAATAATTATCATCATCAGAGTGGCCAAAATGGTTAGCGAAGCAGGCGATGTACAGACCTTCCTGGCACAACATCCACCATTCACTGATCTGTCAGAAAAACAGCTGGAGTTTGCCAGCAACAATATTTTCGTCGCTTTCAGTAAGTCAGGCAGTGCGTTACAACCGGGCCATTCAACTGGTGATAACTATAACGTCGGCATGCTTATCGTACGTTCCGGCAGTCTTGAGATACGCACCGATAAAAATATTCTGATTGATCGTCTCAGCGAGGGCGATTACCTGGTTCCCGACATGCTGGCGCGTGATACAGAAAATAATCCGCGTATTATCGTACTGGAAGATTGTCTTTATTATGAGTTAACTGATTATGCCTTTAAGACACTCATCGCTGGCAGCAGTGAAATAGCTGCTTTATGTGATGATAAAACACTCATAACTCCGACACCGCCTGCAGATGCTGATAGCGACCTGCAGCATCATGCTGCCCAGCTGTCAAAAGATGCTTATTTAACGCAGCATGTAAAAGATAGCATGTCGAATCGTGTAATAAGCGCCAGCCCACAAATCACAATACGCGAAGCTGCACAGTTAATGAAGCAGAAGCTTGTTTCTTCATTACTGATTATGAACGATAAAAAGCTTGTTGGCATAATTACTGATCGTGACTTTCGAAGACGTGTGTTAGCTGAAGGCATCTCCGACAGTGAGATAATAGAAAAGGTGATGACCCCTTCACCGATGTGCATTGATATCAGCTGCCGCCTGCATGATGCACAATTAAAAATGATGTCAGAAGGTGTCCATCACCTGCCTGTGCTGCAAGATGAGGTCCCTGTTGGCATTATTACGCCACGTGATATTATGCGCGCCAATAATATCGAGCCTTTATCACTGGTACGCGCTATCAATCGCGCGGTTAATGTTGATGATATTTCTCTTGCTGCTGAAGCTATTCCTGCCCTGGTCGTCAGACTGATCGAACGCGATGTACGTGCAATCGAAGTAGGAAAGATTATTACTACACTGACAGATAGCATTACCAGGCGCCTGCTGTTTTTGTCTGAACAGAAGTTTGGTGCACCGCCCTGCGATTATGCCTGGCTGGCCTTTGGTTCGCAGGCACGCCAGGAACAGGCGCTGGGTTCTGACCAGGATAATGGATTGCTACTGCCTGACGGGGTCAGTGCTGAAGATGCAAATTATTTCAAAGATTTTGCTGCTTTTGTTAACGAAGGGCTTTTTAAATGTGGCATGCCATACTGTCCGGGTGAGATTATGGCCAAGAATGAAAAATGGCGATTGTCATTGAAAGGCTGGAAAACCTGTTTTACCCACTGGATCGAAGAGCCAACACCGAAAGCAGTCATGCATTCCAGTATATTCTTTGATATGCGCCATATCGCAGGTAATTCTTCATTGACTAAAGATTTACGCGCTTTTGTGTTACAGCGTGCAAAGAGCAATACGATTTTTCTTGCAATGATGTGTGAAAATGCACTGCTGACTTCACCACCACTGGGATTTTTTAAAACTTTCGTGCTGGAGAGTGATGGTGATCATAACAACACCCTCAACCTTAAAAAGCGCGGCACTATCCCGATAGTTGATATTGCGCGTAATTACGCATTGTCTGCCGGAGTAAAATCATTGAATACCATCGAGCGCCTGGAAGCTATCGAGAAAGCAGGCAAGATGTCAAAAGAAATGGCTTACAGCCTGATTGATGCACATGAATTTATTGCCGGCATCAGGCTTGAAGCCCAGGGCAAACAATTTCGGGCCGGTCTGAAGACAGATAATCACCTGGATCCCAAAGAGTTGTCTTCCCTGGTGCGCCATCAGATTAAAGATGCTTTTCATGTGGTGCGTGATGCACAGAGCGCCATGAAAGTGAGGTTTGGTGGCGGTGTTTTATAAACTACGCTGTAAGTTTCAGTACTGGCGTTATCATAAAAAAGCGGCGGCAACACCGCTGCTAAGCTTATATCAGCAGCCCTGTATTCAACCTTCACAGTTATTTTCTGCTACAAGATTTCTGGTCATTGACTGCGAGATGAGTGGCCTGGATGTAAAAAAGTCCCAGTTACTCAGTGTCGGCTGGGTGATGATAGAGCAGGGCCGAATAGTTAACGCCAGCGCCAAACACCTTCTGATCCATGCCGACAGAGGCGCCGGAGAAAGTAGTAGAATACATGGCCTGCTTGATAGTAATCTCGCTGGCGCCAGCAGTGTAGCAGCAGTGCTGATGCTGTTGATGAAGCAGATACCCGGCGCAGTTCTGGTATTTCATCATGCGTCACTGGACATGCGGTTTCTGCAAAAAGCAGCGATAGAGAATTTCCGTTGCCCTTTGCTGTTTAGTTATGTCGATACCATGAAAATTGAAAAACGGCGAATACATATACAGGGTAAAGCCATCGGCATGGGTATGGGTCTCAGGCTGGCACAATGCCGTGATCGTTACGGCCTGCCGCCGGGAAGTCAGCATAATGCGCTTGCCGATGCGCAGGCAACAGCAGAATTATTCCTGGCACAGGCTAGTTACCTGGGTAAACAGGAAAAAATCACATTATCCGATTTCTCATTAGCCTGTTCACGTTAATATAAGTTGTAAGACGTAACACCTTTTCAGATAGAAACACTACTCATCTCGAGCAAACTGTCTTATCTGTTAGTCTGCTTTACTTTATGGGCAGTTCATCATACTTCACCAGCTTACAGACATCTTCATGCCACTCAGCCCTGTCTGCATAGGAAATGTTATGCATCGGTTTTATTGACGGGGTATCGTCCAGTGTCCCAGCCGGAATGACGAAGGCTTTTCCACTTTGTGTCAGCCCGGGTAAAGAAGAACCACATTTTTTACAGAATGATGTTGCTAAATGCCTGGCTTCTGCCAGTTCAAATCTACCGACAGAATTTTCACCACTGAGCCACTGAAATTTTTCTGGGTCAATAATGATATTCGCCGCATACGCTGAACCGGTAAACTTCTGGCATCGAGAACAATTACAGTACTGGAAGACCTTAATATCTTCAACAAATTGATAGGCGACTTCTCCACACAGGCAGCTGCCAGATAGTTTGTTTTCACGTTAAGTCCCGATATTTAATCAATTTTAACTGGCAGTCAATATGACCAGCAGTTTTGACTGACAAATGTATCACGACTGATTCGAAGCGGTATTTTTCACCCTGCTCGTAGCGCTCTTAAAAAACGTTGATCTAATTCTTTTTGCTGTTCCGGTTCTGCACCCGGCATACACAACCAGTCTATTTCAATACTTTCTAACTGCTCGTTGCTATTGACGGTTTGCTGGCCCAGTCCCGATTTATTCATCTGTTCAAGCTGGTATTGCATACGTAGCTCTTTATCTTCATCCGGGCTCTCTGTACCTGTAGCAATTTCCAGCTTAATACAAAGCATTCTGCGTTCTGCTGTGATTGTAGCTCGATCTATAACTGCCTGAGCAGAGTTTCTACGTTCATCTATACGGCTGGACAAAACCGGGTCATGCAGTTCTATAGCATCCCATTGTTGCGATATTTGTTGAACATGCTCTTCTGCGGGAGATCCGTCCAGTGCCTCCAGTTGTGCACAAAGATTTGCCTTCTGTCGCAGCGCTTCTATCTGCTGTCTGCGTTTACTATTGATAATCCGGGAACGACATTCATCGAATTGATCGCAGGCATTGCGATAATCATGTTGAATGCCTTCGACCAGTTTTTCCGGGAGTTGCGCAGGCAATTCCGGCAGATCCGTGTATTGCGCCTGTAAATCAGCAAATAGATGGTCAGCCTCAGCTAAGTCATCGGCCGTGCTGGCGAGTTTTTGGATGTCCTTGATAATCTCCCGGTAGGCATTGAGCTGCTGGTCTGTTTTAGCTCTTTGTCCATCGCGAAGCTCCTGTACTTTGTTGAAGACAGTGTCACCGTGTTTTTTGAATTCGACCCACGCCTTCTGGTCTTCTTTGCGCCTGGTGATACCGATTTGTTTCCATCTTGATTGCAGTGTTTTGAGTTTTAGCAGATTTTCTTCTTTGACGGCTGCTTCAGCAAGCGCTTCAGCCTGTTTAACCAGATCCCGTTTCAGTTTTATATTTGCTTCATAAGCAACATCCAGCCTGGCCATCACCTCGTCCCTGGCTTTTGAAAATTGCTTCCATTGTTTCTGGCCCGCTTTGTATTCAACTTCTTTTATACTGGTGAAGTTATTACTGATATTGCGCACGGAATTCTGTACCGCCTTATAGTCAGGGCTGTTGTCCCAGTCGGTTTCTTCGAACAACATATGCATCTGTTCAACATATTGCTGTCGTTGTTCGAGATTGGCTTTACGGACCTTGTGTCGCTGATCAAAAAATTCGGCACAGGGCTGGTAAGCATTATCAGCAGCCTGTTTAAAACGTGGCCAGTACTGCTCTGAGATGTCCGAGTGTCCCAGTTTTTTCCAGCGTTGCTGCAGGTCCTTTACCTCGTTTGAGAGCTTGTCCGGATGATGTTTTGAACTGGCGAGAAGCTCCATTGCTTCACAAAGCTCAACATACTTGGGTTCGGTGGCAAAATTCTTCCAGTCACCCATATCCTCCAGTGTCTTCCTGGCTTCTTCAAAACGCTCTTCGAGTGCTAAACGGTCTTTGCCTGCAAATTGATTAAGCGCTTTTTCGACTCTCTCACAATACTGCCTGGCCCTCGCCAGGTTGCCGGTACGTGAAAAACGGAAGATAGAGCTGATTTTTTTATGCGTAAGATCAAGTTTCTGTTTATATTCGGCTGCAGATGCCTTCTGTTGATTGAACCAGTCTGTCAATTGTGCCTGTAATTCAGTCGCTAGCTGTAACTCACCATAGATAGAAGGCCATTTAAGTTCTTTTAAAGCTGTCTTCAATATTTTACTGTTTTCGGCTAGCTTGTCATCGTCTCTGGTTTGACCAGCTTCGATTTGTTCAGCTCCGATTTGTTCTGCTACGATGGCAGGACCTTCTGATTCATCAGCTCCAGTAGTCGTCTCTTGCTGCAATATATCGGCGGCCTTAACGATCAACTGGCCCGCAGACTGTAATGCGCTGAGCATGCTGTCGAATTGATTTTGTGTTGCCAGATCGGGCTGGATTTTAACGGCCAGTTGTTGCCAGCTTGAGTTGAACTGATCTTGTCTGCTTAATGTTTCGGACACTAATTCTATTGAGCCTGTGATGTCCCTGCCTTTAATGTCATGAAGAAAAGCTTCGAGCTCAACAAGCAGCTGTTGCTGAGACTGCAAAGTCTGTTCAATAATGTTTTGTTGTTCAAACCTGGAATCGATAATCTTACGGGCAGTTTGATAACGCGCACTCGAGTCTGGATCAATTTCAAAATCAAGACTGTCCCAGTGCTGCCGGTTAACCAGTAATTTAGCTTTAAACTCTGACCGCCAGTCATGACTGACGAGATACTCTACTTCTTCACACAGCTTTTCTACTGCCGCCAGATTCTCTGCAAGCTGTTGCTGCTGTTTTCTGAATTCATCAATTTTTGTCTTAAGAATGCGTTCAGCATTCTTATCTTTTCCACGCAGTATCTTCCTGGCAGACTCAAGTGCTTCAATATCTGTCAGCTTTTCTGCTATCAGTTGTCGAGCGTCGCTATAAACAGTTTGACCAAGTACTTGTAGAAGCTGGTTACTGTTCAGGTTTTGTATGGCTTCAGTTCGAACTGAAGATATATCGGCATGGGCGGCAATGCGTACAGCCAGTTCCGGGTAACGACTTAACAAATCATGGCATTGATCTTTATCTAGAGAAGCCATTAACTCATTTAGCCTTTTCTCGGCTTCGACACGAACTGGGTCACTGGCATGTTTTATCGATATTTCATGTAAAACAGTGGCAGAGGTTAGTTTCTGAATTGCTGCAATACAAATGGAAATATCCTCATCATCAGCGGCCAGTTGAGCAAGTACCTTCTGGTTCTCAGAACTGGCATCATCCATTGCAGAAACGGCTTTCATGCGTTTCTCAACTGAGCTGCTTTTCCAGGCGGGTTTAAAAAGGTCGGCTAACATATTTTTACATCTGATTGTTTAAAGCAGTGATATTACCAATGAATAAGCTAATTCTAGACCGGATATTTCATGATAATGCAGAATATTGGAAAAATTCTGCATAGTGGTTCTGTAACATCCGGTTAAAGTTTTAGCACCTGTATCGCGTAATAAATTCCGCTCCTACAAGCGCACCATTTTTCTGGAGCGGAATAAATTATCAGGAATAATTTTTCACGTAAGCCCTGCAAGGGTGAAGCATAGGGATATGCTGAATAATTTATTCCGCGATGACCATCTCAACAGGTGAACACGTATAGCGAAAGCAACAAACCAAAAAAAGCCCTGCCCAGCTGTTATCCCGGGCAGGGCTTTTGTACACAGAAGTTTTTACTGAGGCTGAACCTGAGAAGCCTGCAGGCCTTTAGGTCCATTTTCAACTTCGTAGCTTACAGTTTGACCTTCAGTTAAAGTTTTAAAACCATCACCAACGATTGCACGAAAATGTACGAATACATCATCGCCGCCATCTGTTGGGCTGATAAAACCATAACCTTTAGATTCATTAAACCATTTAACGGTTCCTGTAGTAGACATAATTGTTACCTATTTTTTCAAGTGTAATTCAAGTGTAATTAAAGCCTTTAAAAAAAGGCCATTTGGCTGGAACGTGTTTCGATTACTTATGAAAAACAGGACGAGGTACTACAATGGAACATCGAAATGGTACACATAAATATAAAACTTACTTTCAAGCTTAAGTGAATTATATACAGCTTTATTTCATAGTCAATGAATATTCCCTATAAACTCAGAGACATAAACACTAATATGCGAGTAACTACAAATCTGAACTGACAATCAAAAAACCAAAATGCATTTCACCACAGAGGCGCAGAGTACACAGAGGAAGATCTTATACTTGTTAACTGCGCCGCAGGCGCATCTAATAATAAACTTAAAGCTTTTCTCTGTGTCCTCTGTGTCTCTGTGGTAAATATGTTTTTTACGTTTTATTTCACATGTCTGGTTAACAGTTTATCCAGATGGTTAGCAAAAGCTTTTCGATCACTTTGATTTAATGCTGATGGACCACCCGTTTCTACACCGCTAGCTCGTAAAGTTTCCATAAAATCTCTCATATTTAACCGGGCCCGGATATTATCAACTGTAAACAATTCACCACGCGGACTAAGCGCATGACCGCCTTTTTCAATGACGTCTGCTGCCAGGGGAATATCACTGGTAATAACAAGATCACCTGCATTAAGCCTTTTTACTATTTCATTATCAGCAACATCAAAACCCTGCGCCACCTGAATAAATTTGATAAAGCGTGATCCGGGTATTTGCACATACTGGTTCGCCACAAGCGTTACTTCCACCCCGGTACGTTCTGCAGCTCTAAATAATATTTCTTTGATCACCGCAGGACATGCATCCGCATCCACCCAAATTTTCATTTTATGTTGTTTCACCTGGATGGCACTCACTATGAAAAACTCACTGGCTCCCTGTCATTGCGAGCGATAGCGCGGCACGTGTTTTTCCAGGAGCATGTGAATGCGTTTTGTGCAGCCCGAAGGGTAAATTACAAGGATGTAATTTATCATCTATAGTGTCCGGCATTCTACCACTAAGAGATTGCTTCGTTCCTCGCAATGACATGGTTTTGATCTTTTGATGTTTTAATAAGTAGCATTCGAAATTGGTTTAAAGCTTTGAAATCCTCTCCAGTGTTTTAAGTGACAAACCATTTTCTTCTGCCAGCGCCAGCGCCCGTTGTAACCGCACAGGTGCACTGCGCCCCATACACATATGCTTTCTATCACCTTTAAATGCGATCACCATAGCTTCAATTAGCGCCTGATGATCTAATGTTTGTCCAGTTAAAACTTCCTGCAAACTGATCACATCGTTGGCAACCAGTTTAGCAAGACTGTTATGCTCATCCCACAGCTGCCCGACATTGCCCCCTACTTCCAGTCCGGCAATATTGGTGGTCAAAATATATAAATTTTTCAACACCAGCTCACGCACTAACTCATCTTCATTTTCAAGTACTGTGACGGCAATATCTATTGAAGCTAAAGCGTCAGCCACCGCCCTGGCGTGTTTGCCATAAACGGGGGACGGAATAATTACTTTTGAATCCTGCCCTTTTTTCTTCTCGAACCAGACGGAGATAACGGTTGGATCTAGTCCAAATTGCTGCCAGTCTCTCGGTAATAATTCATTTTGCAAAAGCACCAGTCTGTCTCTCCATATTTCTGGCACCTTTGCCAGAATTTCATGCAAGTCAGTTTCAGTCACTGCAATAAGCACCAACTCCGGGGTAGCCACTTCACCCGCGACTTCCAGCATTTTTACACTACGAATAACAGGGTGAACGGTATATCCTGAACGTAAAAAACCACGGGCAAAAACGCTACCCATTTCTCCCAGACCAACAACGACAATAGATTTTTTCATAACTATTAATTACCTGTCTTTGATAGACTAAAATATACGCATTATAACAATAACTAAAGGAAAACGAGTGGACCGTCTCACGCAACTTCAACAATGGCTGGAAAGTCTGGCAGAAAACACCTACACCAACTTACAGGTCGCCTCTGCTGATGCCAGCTTCAGACAATATTTTCGTGTTACCAATAAGCGGGACAACAAAACTTATATCGTGATGGACGCACCACCTGACAAGGAAGACTGTCATCCTTTTGTACTGGTTACTGATCTGATCCGCAGTGTCGGTGTCAATGCGCCGGATATTATCGCCATTGATGTTAAACAGGGTTTTTTGTTACTCGATGACCTGGGCAGTGAACCGTACCTGAAACACCTTAATGAGGCAAGCGCAGACAGTTTATATACAGATGCCATTGATGCCTTAATTAAAATGCAAACTATCGATGGTTTATTACCTGCTTACGATAAAAATTTATTAATGACAGAAATGCAGCTGTTTGAAACATGGTACCTGGAGCGTCACCTGGATATACAACTTAACAAAAAACAGAAAAAATCACTTAATAAGATTTTTACTTTATTAATAGATAATGCCAAACAGCAACCTCAGGTGTTTGTACACCGTGATTATCACTCACGAAATCTTATGATCACAGACAATAACAATCCTGGTGTAATCGATTATCAGGATGCTGTTATCGGCCCCATCACCTATGACCTGGCTTCACTGTTCAAAGACTGTTACATTGAATGGCCCAGAGAAAAAGTTGAACACTGGTTAGACCTGTATATTGAACGCCTGGCGCCAATGCGCCTTATTGAAAGAGACACGTTAATACGCTGGTTTGATTTAATGGGTGTACAGCGTCACTTAAAAGTCCTGGGTATCTTTGCACGTCTAAATTATCGCGATGGTAAATCACAATACCTTAATGATCTGCCATTAACATTAAAATACATTCTCGATACCTGCGAATTATATGATGAGCTGCAACCGCTGAAGCAGCTTTTCAAAAAGATCAACATCGCAACATGAAGACCATGATACTCGCTGCCGGTCGTGGCGAACGCTTACGGCCACTGACCGATGAAATCCCCAAACCGCTAATTAAAGTAGCAGGCAAATCACTGATTGAATACCATCTGCAAAACCTTGCCGCTGCCGGCTTCAGGGAAATTGTCATCAACACTGCATGGCTGGCAGATAAAATACATCATCAACTGGGCAGCGGTGAGAACTACGGTGTTACTATTCAGTATTCAGATGAAGGTGAAGCGCTGGAAACTGCCGGCGGCATCATCAACGCTTTACCCCTTTTAGGTGAAGAGCCATTTGTTGTGGTTAATGGTGATATCTGGTGTGACTTTGATTTTTCAACCTTAGCTGAACTGGAAACTCACACACAAGCTCATTTAGTTCTTGTTAATAACCCTGAACATAATAAAAAAGGTGATTTTTCACTACAGGGAGGACTCATAAAAAATAGCGGAGATCCGATGTATACTTTTAGTGGTATCGGTATTTATTGTGCTGCGTTTTTTGCCGAACTAAAAACAGGCGCATTACCGCTTGCACCCATTATTAGAAGTAAATGTGAACAAGGTTTAGTTTCAGGCCAGTACTATAATGGAAAATGGACTGATGTTGGCAGCATAGAAAGATTACAGGCACTAGAAAAACAACTGCTAAAACAGCAGTGTTAACAGATTTTATACCCAGATTAACATTAAATATCAGGCAACACAGTATGGCAAAAACAGGGGCAACAGGAATCACCCGCATTATAAATGCGGCCGGTTATTCATGGTTGGGAATAAAAGCCGCGTATAAACATGAAGCCGCTTTTCGCCAGGAACTCTTATTGTGCCTGCTGCTGATGCCCGTTGCTCTCTATTATGGTCCGAGTTACGCTGATAAAGCGATACTAATAGCCAGCCTTATTTTTATCCTGTTAGTCGAAATACTAAACTCAGCGTTAGAGGCAGTGGTCGATCGTTTTGGTGATGAAATTCATCCGTTATCCGGCCGCGCCAAAGACATGGGCTCGGCGGCTGTACTGTTTGCTTTTATTATCGCCGGATTAATCTGGTTTTCAATTTTTAGTCAATAAGCTTTTATAAAACCATAACTCAACCATGATGGACTTTTAACCCATGGCTTGCTTCATCCAGTTAATAAAATCATGCATTAAAGAGTGTGTTTGCCAGTTCCTGAAGATTAAGCAGCTGCTCTGATAGTCGTTCAAAAATTTCAGTTGCCTGTACCAGTGAAATCTGCAATTTTTCCAGCTGCGCTTGCGGTATCGACCATGGGCGGTGGCTATACTGTAATGAATGAATCATGGAAAGCGCTACGCAGATCAGGCTGGTCATTTCATTTGAATCTTCGCCTGCAGACTCATTTCCACCATCTCTCACAGCAGTATATGCCATCGCATCCACCAGCGGTTCAGGAAAATTCCACGCCTGCGCAAGAAGCAAACCTGCATCATGATGATTAAAACCCAGGACATATAACAGAGCATCACTTAGAGGCAGGTTCTCATCTTTATCGTCCTCTGCCAGTCTAATTGCCGTGTGTACTTCTTCAGGTAACTGGTCAGCCAGCAACAAAAGACCAAGATTATGAAGCAGTCCTGCGGTGCGTACGGTGGCTGGCTCTAATTGTAATGCTTTACTTTCTGCTCTGAGCCATGTCACCGCATCTGCCGCAAGCAAGGCAGTCGTCCAGAAATATTTAGCATTGAATCCTATGCAACGGTTTGCATTAAAAGGTGCTGCTATTGCATACGCTATGCTGGTACTTCGGATAACATCAATTCCTAAACGTGAACATGCCATTTCTAACGATGAAACTTCAGTGACCGGACTTGACCAGGCTGAATTTGCCACGGCTATAAGACGTGCTGCAATACTCGGGTATCGCTCAAGAAACCTTGCAAGTTCGACAAAGTCAAGCGAATCATCCGTCAGTGTTTTAAGTAGTTCTGTTATGCCCGGAGGCAACACTGGAATTTGCTTGAAGCTCAATTTTTTAGCTAAATGGTTTTTGCCTTGCACGACTGATTTCAACCCCGCTTTGTCGCATTTTTTGTACTGGAAGCTTTATTATTTATCGTTACCGACTGAAAGTTTTGTTGCGCGAGGGCTGGTATTTTTTCTGCCGGAACCGGACGACTGAAGTAAAAACCCTGCACTTTTTCACAGCCGCTTGCATATAAGGCAATTGCCTGATCAATAGTCTCCACGCCTTCGGCAATAACTTCGTGTCCCAACGCGTGCGCGACATTAATAATGGCGCCCAGGATCATGCAGGAATCCATGTCCTGCAACATATCGCTGACAAACATCCGGTCTATTTTCAGGCAGTCAATTGGCAGGTATTTCAACGAGGCAAGTGAAGAATAACCGGTGCCAAAGTCATCGATAGCAATCTTCAGACCGATGGCCCTCAGATTATTAAACATATCTATATTATCACCGGTTGTCTGCACCACACTTTCAGTCACTTCCAGTTCAAGGCCGGCAGCCTCCCAGCCAGTTTCACCAAGAATTCTAACCACTGTTGTCACCAGCGCTGGATCCTGAAAATGTGTTGCCGAGATATTCACTGCCATCTGGAATCGGGGCAGTCCCATTTTTCGCCATGCGACAGCCTGGCGACACGCCGTTTCCAGCACCCAGTCGCCTAGTTGTTTTATCAGCCCTATACGTTCTGCCACATGAATAAATTTATCAGGGGCAAGTAATCCCATCTCCGGATGGTGCCAACGTACCAGCGCTTCAACCCCCACCATGTTGCCTGTTTTGAGTTCCACCTGTGGCTGGTAATGTAATTCAAGCTCATCGCGTGCGATTGCCACGCGTAAATCCTGCTCTATTCGCAAGCGGTTTTCGGCAAGCACGGTAAGTGCTGGCTGGTAAAAAGCATAACGGTGTTTGCCATCTTCTTTGGCGGCGTACATGGCACTGTCGGCGGCCTTCAGCAGGGCATGTATATCTTTGCCGTCTTCGGGGAAATGAGCGATACCAATGCTGCAGCGTGGGCAGATTGTATGTTGCCCCAATGTTATCGGTTTATTAATTTCTTTCAGACAGCGTTCAGACACATCAGCCGCAGCATATTGATCTTTGATATTATCAACCAGAATGCAAAATTCATCGCCACTGAGACGTGCAACAAAGTCGCTGTCTCTCAGCACCTGTTGCAATCTTTGTGCAATAATTTTGAGCAATTTATCACCTGCATCATGGCCCAGGCTGTCGTTGACATCTTTAAACCCGTCCAGGTCGAGATAAAGCAGGCTGAATCGTTCACTCCGCCGTAGAGCGCCTTTGATCAGATTTCCTGTGTGCTGGTAGAAATAGGCGCGACTGGCAATACCCGTAAGTTCGTCAAAATAAGCAAGTTGTCGGATTCGTTGTTCCGCGGCGCGTTGCCGGGTAATGTCCTGTACTGTTGCGATAACAACACTGTCAGAGTCATGCGCCAGGTCGATTTCCTGATGTACGACGATTTCTTTATTGTTATGCGTCAGCAGACGAAAATCAGCGGGTTGTTGCGGTGCACCTGCGAGCATTGAAGCAATACTGTTATGAATAAACTCCCTGTCTTCGACGTGAATACGCTCAAGGAAGTCGTCAATGTGTTTATAACAGGTGTCCTGATCTGTCTTTAACATCGATGATACCTCATCAGACATAACCAGTTCATCCGTTGTTGCGTTCCATCGCCAGTAACCCAGTTTCGCCAGGCGCTGGGCATTCGCGAGCCGTTCTTTACTTTCTTGCAGCGCCCTCGCACCCTGCGCTGCCCTGAGTTGAAAACGCAATCTGTGGATCAGCACAGTGTAATTCAATGGTTTGCTGGTAAAACCGTCCGCACCGGATTCATATGCCAGGCTAACCGACTCCATGTCTTCCAGACCGGTTACCATCAAAATAGGGACGCCGGGATAATGCCGGTTATTTCTCAGCTTTTGGCAAACCTCAAAACCATCCATACCTTCCATCATTGCATCCAGTAATACCAGGTCAGGCACGTTGGCATCGAATTTAGCCAGTGCTTCTTCGCCGCTTGATGCATCTTCCACGGTAAAACCAGCGCCTTTCAACACCTTACTTGTGATGAGCGTGAATCCAGGGTCATCATCCACCAGCAAAATACGCTCACCGCAAAGCTCTGCATTATGTAATTTAGAACCGCTTTTCTCATCATCTGGCCCCTCCTTATTTGCCTCATCGTGGCTTATGCGTCGGACCAGTAGCATTGTCAGGACTATTGCGACGAAAACAATTAGTCCAGTCATCCATATCGAGACCAGAACTGCATCGGCTACCTGTTGATACATCTCGGTGGTATTAAAAATCAGGCGAACATAACCGATTTTCTCACTTTTGGCATTCATTTGCTTATTGTCGCGCTATGCTGAGTGACCGTATCATCATCCGCTACAAAAGCATCCAGAGCAGAGTTGCTGGCACCCAAAACCGGCACAATAAACTGGATATAGCGGCCATCATCACTGAACACACCATCATGATCGTAAACTGTGCTATTCTTTCGCCAGTCCGGAAAAATCTCATTTGCTGGCTCATTCCATTTCTCTGCAAGCACCGACGTGTCCTGTCGTAACAGCCCAAGATAAGTAACCAGGCTATCATCTCTGCTATTCAGGATGGTATTTATACTCTCAGCATCTTCAGTATAGATAGCGTATTCACTGAATGCGGCAAGTATTTGAGCCGTATGCCGGCCATCTTCCATCAGCGTTTGAATATGGTTATCCCACTCACGTTTGACCGCGTAAGTGGTTACTGCTATGGCTGTGATCAATACCAGCATAATAGAAAGTACATTATATTTTGCCGTCAGGCCAAGACCTTTAATCCGCTTAATAACATTCATAACGTAAACACTACACAATCCTTTTCGGCGGCTGCGATTAACTTTCGGTCAATCTCCAGTTTCATACGTTTTACGGTTTTCAGATTCAGCTGATAGATACTTTTACCCGGCACATCAGTTTTAATTTTTTCAGGTTTTGTGCCATTAAGAATTTTGAGCGCAGTATTGGCGCTTTGCCTGCCCAGATCCGAATAATCCCAGTCCAGTGCATACAACTCCCCGGTCTTTACCCATGCACTCGATAAACCAACAAAAGGAATTCGATTGCGAAACGAAAATGACAGCACGGCTTTAGAAGTATTACTCGAATAAACCATTTTGTCCGGTATTGCCAGATTACTATCGGTACGGTTGTTTAAAGACTATAGACAGAATTAGATGAAATAACCATTGTCGGTTCAGCATAATAGTTCTCTTATATTATTGTTTTCTAGCGATTTAATGAAACATAACTATGCTATCGGCTAGCTACAATTTTTCTTTAGCTGACATGTATTTGGGAAGGGTTTACTGGGACAGGTTTGCTGATTTGAATAGCCGTAATCAGCTTAGTAAAAAACACTGGTTTTTACAACTGTGACATTACCCAGCTTGTGGCTTTGATTAAATTGAATACATTGAAATATACTGGAAACATAAAAAAGCCGGTGACAAACTCGCCTTTTAAAGACATTAGGGGACAGACATAAGATCCTTCGCTGCCGCTCAGGGCGACACATTTTTTAATTATTACTGTTAAGGAATCTCTGATTAAGTCTGGGTCGTACAGATTGTCGGTTAAAATGTTCTGGTTCAAGGCGTGGAACGCGCGTAATAGCAAGGCTATTGCGAAGTTTCACAACGCAGAAACAGGACATTTTGATCACAAGATGTCGATTCATGACTTAATCAGAGGCTCCTTAACTGAGAACTGCCAACTTTCTTGTTAAATCTTACCTACAAAGTTTACAAACACACCCTGACTATTGAAAGCTCAGGTCCGTCAGGTCATCCGAAAAATCAGTGAAATTGTAGCCCACACCGACCTTGATATTATTGCCAATGTGCCGGTAGATACCAAGCAATGATCCAGCTCTCTGGTCCTGTGCATCAGGTAAATCCAGTAAACGTCCTTCTATTAACACGTCCCAGCGGTGGGTAAAATGCCAGTCGGCGCGTAACACATACAGGCTGGCCCTGCTATCGAAAAATTCCGGGTTGTTACGGTCCTGTGCGACCTGCCCTAAACGGTAGGCATACTTACCGCCCAGACTCCAGCGCTGGGTCAGATCATAAATTGTATCAACCGACAGGATATGGCTTTTCTGGATAAAGTCGATGGCCACATTACTACCGACAACCTGCCCGGTAAGCGGATCTGTCGCGCTTAGATCACCAAAAGGCACATTATAAAAATAGGTGTATTTGAATAAGGTATTCAGGCGATCATTATCAACAGGACGATAACCATAACCCATAACAATTTCAGTAAAGTTGCCGCTGAA
>CAVYHW010000108.1:0-5321 GCA_963768215.1 uncultured Gammaproteobacteria bacterium | reverse complement strand
GAAACAGCTGGGCCTGAAAAACGTCAGCCTGGAACTTAATACGCTGGGAACAACTCAGACAAGAATAGAGTATAAACAGATACTGGTTGATTATTTAAATCAACATCGAGAGTTACTGGATGAAGACAGCCTGCGTCGTCTTGAAAGCAATCCATTACGTATTCTTGACAGCAAAAATCCTGCGATGAAAGAGATGCTGGATAATGCCCCGGCACTGATGGAGCATCTGGATGATGAATCCCGCCAGCAATTTGATAAACTAAAAGCCAGTTTAGATGCTACCGGTATTGAATACACTGTTAATACCCGCCTGGTGCGTGGGCTGGATTATTATTGTAAAACCGTGTTTGAATGGGTCACCAATGAGCTTGGTGCGCAGGGTACAATATGCGCCGGCGGCCGCTATGATGGCCTGGTAGAGCAGTTAGGTGGCAAGCCAACAGCTGCTGCTGGTTTTGCCCTGGGTGTCGAACGTATACTGGCATTACTGGAAGCACAACAGCAGCAACTGGATGAAACGATTGATATTTACCTGATGTTGCCTGGAGAAGCCTGTGAAATAGCCGGGTTGCAACTGTCGGAGAAAATCAGGGAGCAATTTCCACAGCTAAAAATGATTAGCCACTGCGGTGGAGGTTCGATGAAGAGCCAGATGAAAAAGGCCGATAAAAGTGGTGCTAACATAGCCTTGATACTTGGCGAAGATGAGCTATTAAATGAGCAGATTACCGTAAAATACCTGCGTGAGAATAAACAACAAACAACTGTCAGGTTTGATGAATTAACTAAATTTATTGCTGATATAACATAAAAATTCGAAAGATTGAGATATTTTAATGAACGAATACGAAACAGAAGAACAACAGGTCGAAGCCCTGAAAAAATGGTGGAAAGAAAATGGCACTTCAATAATTGTCGGTTTGTTAGTAGGTGTGACCGCTTTGTTTGGCTGGCGTTATTATGTCGATCACAAAAATTCACATGCAGTGCAGGCAAGTGATTTATATATGCAGGTAATTCAAAGCACTGCGCTTAACAGTGTCGATGATAAAACCATTGATATTCACAATAATTTAATCAATAAATATTCTGATACGCCTTATGCTGCATTGTCTGCACTGGCCCTGGCCAGGTCTGAATATGAAAAAGGTAATGTTGATGCCGCTGAAGCACAACTTGAACTGGCAGTAAAATATGCCGATGATAAAGTAATAGAGCAACTTGCAAACTTGCGATTAGTCAGTATTTATATCGAACAGAAAAAATATGAGCAGGCGCAAACATTATTAAATACACCACATGATAAGACCTATGATGCACAGTATGAGGAGCTCAGAGGTGACCTGCACATGGCAAAAGGTGAAACGGCACAGGCGCGTATGGCTTACGATAAAGCGATCAGTTTACAGGGCCTGGCTGCCAGTAAATGGTTAAAACTGAAAAGACAGAACCTGGGTGCTGGCCCGGATGTTTCTCCGGATGTGTCTTAGCAATGCAGAATTCATTAGTCAGGCACTACTACTGTTTGCGGCATACCCATAAATATGTCTGCAACAGTGCCTGGAAGGCGTGAATGAACATTTATCAATACTAATAATTCAATTCAAACATCCCCTGTGAAAACAAACAATATTATCTGTTCTGTCCGTTATTTATTAATAACTGCCATTGTGCTGTTTATCAGTGCATGTGCTGATGAGGCCAACCTTGAGCAGCCCACCGAGCTCGTGCCTTTTTATAGTAAGCATTTCCTTGAGGTCGGCTGGCATGCATCAACAGGCGCCGGAGCTGAAGAGCAGTATGTCTTTTTACATCCTCTGATATTAAAAGATATTGCAGTTACCGCGAGTCGTGATGGTGTGCTAAACATCATTAGCCTTAAAACGGGTAATTTCGAACAGGATATAGAGCTAGATACAGTTATCATTGCAGGGGTAGGCGGTAACGAAGATGTATGGTTGCTGGCGACACGTGATGCTTATGTCATTGCCGTCGATGGAAACAGACGAGTAGAGCTTTGGCGCACACGTGTGTCAAGTGAAGTGCTGGCAAGGCCGGCAATATACAAAAATACAGTTGTTGTAAGAACAGTTGATGGAAAAATTCTCAGCCTGGATTTGAAAAACGGAAAAATTCGCTGGCAATATCAGCGTGTTATTCCCGATCTAACCTTACGTGGAACCAGTGAGCCCGTTATAACACGCGACAGGATTTTTGCCGGGCTTGCTAATGGACGATTAATTGCTATATCACCGGAAAATGGAGAGGTGATCTGGGATGTCGCTTTGGCTACGCCGACCGGCCGCTCTGAAATTCAACGCCTGATCGATATTGATGGTGATGCCGAGTTATATGGCAGAATTTTATACGCTGCAAGTTTTCAGGGGCGTGTCGCAGCAATTGATGTCAATCGTGGCCAGTTTTTGTGGGCGCGTGATTTTTCAACATATACCGGGGTAACACTGGATGATAAAGCCCTGTATAGCAGTGATGACAAAGGGCATATCTGGGCGCTGGACAGGTTAAATGGCGCCACTATCTGGAAGCAGGAAAAACTGGCGTTTCGTAAATTAACCCGCCCCACCATTATCGGTGACTATCTTGCAGTGGGTGACTTTGAAGGTTATGTGCACCTGCTGTCACGATATGATGGTCATTTCATAGCACGTTACCAGCTCGGCCAGTTCGACCACCTTGGCTGGGACATGGCAACAGGGATCATTGTACCGCCTATAGCCAGGGGAAATAGCCGTCTTGTCGTTGTCACCAGCGGCGGCATTGTTTATGTGCTTACATTACGTGAGTATGATGAAGATTTGTTACGTGAGTTTGGCGATGATTTATAAAGAAGCCTGAATGAACGGGCCTGTACAGAAATCCCGGTTTTATGTCCAATACTTTAATGTCTGAAGTCGTTATCGCTCTGGTCGGCCGCCCAAATGTGGGCAAGTCGACCCTGTTTAATGTGTTAACAAAATCACGAGATGCACTTGTGGCAGATTATCCCGGGCTGACGCGTGACCGTCAATATGGCCGCTTTAGCTATGCTTCTTCAGACTTTATTATTATTGATACCGGCGGTTTAAGTGGTGAAAGTGAAGAGCTTGATTCACACATGGAAAAACAGACCCGTCTTGCAGTTGATGAATGCGATATTGTTCTTTTTATGGTCGATGCGCGAGATGGCTTAACGCCAGCTGATGAAGTCATCGCTGAATCTTTAAGACGTACCGGTAAACCTGTCAAACTTATCGTTAATAAAACCGATGGCCTCGATAGCCGTACGGTATCCAGTGAGTTTTTCTCATTAGGTTTAGGTGGGCCGATTTCTATTGCAGCATCGCAGAATCGAGGCATTCAGGCGATGTTGTCGAACGTGTTAAAAACTTTTAATGTAACAACAGATGTTGAGGTTAACGAAGAAATTGAGCCATCTGAAACCGGGCCATCTGAAGCTGAAGGTTTACATGAAGGCACGGATGATAAGCAGGAAAACCTGAAAGATAAAAGTATAAAAGTTGCCATTATTGGCCGTCCCAACGTAGGTAAATCAACATTAGTTAATCGTTTTCTCGGTGAGGAGCGTGTTGTTGTATATGATATGCCGGGTACAACGCGAGACAGTGTGTTTGTCCCTTTTGAGCGAGATGGTAAAAAATATACTTTTATTGATACCGCAGGCATTCGCCGAAAGCGCGCAGTACATGAAGCCATAGAAAAGTTCAGCATCATTAAATCAATGCAGGCCATAGAACGTTCTAATGTTGTGATAATAATGATTGACGCCAGGACTGAAATTGCCGACCAGGATTTGCATTTAATCGGATATGCACTGGAAGCAGGGCGGGCGCTGATTTTAGTCATCAATAAATGGGACGGTATGGACGACTATCAAAAACAGTTAATACACAAAGGTCTTGATAAGCAGTTGCCCTTTGTGCGGTTTGCGGAAACATTTTTTATCTCAGCGCTGCACGGCTCTGGTGTGGGTGATCTTTATGCGGCAATCGACCGTGCTTATGCTTCGGCGACACAGAAATATTCAACTTCAGAGCTGACCCTTTTGTTAGAGAAAGCGGTGATGTCGCATCAACCGCCAATGATAAACGGTCGTAGAATAAAATTACGTTATGCACATCAGGGCGGCATGAATCCACCCAGGATCATTATTCATGGAAACCAGGTGAACAAGGTGCCTGCTGTTTACAAGCGTTATTTGACCAATTTTTTCAGAAAAGAACTTAACTCTGTTGGCACGCCGATAATGATTGAGTTTAAAGGCAAGGAAAGTAATCCGTTTAAAGACAGTAAGAAGAAAATAAACCGCAGATAAACCCTGGTAGTTCAAAAATAATCTGGCATTTTTAAATATGAATTTCTAGATAGCCTGATATACAGTTAATAACCAAATAATATTTCACCACAGGCACAGAGGCACAGAGGCACAGAGAGCATAGAGGTTTTTTATGTTAGCTGCGCCTGCTGCGCATCTAACAATAATAACGTTTTTCTCTGTGCTCTCTGTGCCTCTGTGGTGAATTTATTTACGAGCTGAAGAAGTATTTCATTTTTGAAATACCCAAATTCTAATTAGTTGTATTTCAGATAGATAGCGCATTCAAATAATAATTGCATGTCAACATTTTGACAGTGTTTGCTTGCCAAGCATTTTTTTTAAGCTATCTTCAGATTAGTACAATAATAAAGGGGAGTTCCTCTGATGAAAAAAAACATAAACCTGTTAGCCACTGCAGTTTTGTCCGTTCTTGCCAGTAGCTCAGTACAGGCAGTCCAGTTTGATGGTTTCATGACTGCAGGCGCAGCGAAAATAGTAGATATTAATAAGGCAGACAAAGGCAATATCTATATCGGTGGATTAGGTGATCGTGGTATTACTGAAGATTTAACCTTTGAAACCGATACACGTTTTGGTTTGCAAATCAGCTCTGATATTACAGAAGAGATGTCAGTCGTAGCGCAACTGCTTGGTACAGGTGTTGATGGCAACTTCAACGCCATTGTTGAATGGGCCTACGTTGATTACGAGCTTAATGATTTTGCCAGTGTTCACGTGGGTAAAATCAAACAGCCGGTATACCTGGTAAACGATTACGTGGAAGTCGGTTATGCCTATCCATGGATTCGTCCGCCAGCCGAAGTCTATTATTTGAATAACCCGTTGAACACAGTAAATGGAATTGAACTATTACTGCAATTCCCGGTTGGTCCGGGTACTTTGTCGTTCCAGCCTTACCTGGGTTCGAACCGTGACGATATCCCTAATGCCCAGGGAGCCTATTTTGAAGCTAGCAATACGTGGC
>CAVYHW010000107.1:0-6495 GCA_963768215.1 uncultured Gammaproteobacteria bacterium | reverse complement strand
CGGGGTTAATGTGATGGAGTTGGCCAGTGCCAGTCGCCCGATGGGTGATTTAAGTTCGGTTTTAATTTCGACAATACCGGGCTTGATGTTTATCTGTGGGGAGAACACAAGCCGCATTACGTTCATGTTGGCTTTCACCAGCTCGATAATAAATACATTCAGGTACAGCAGGTAGTAGAAGATCACTCTTGGTGACCAGCGAATAACACTATATACCCGGGCAAAGCTTGCGAAGGCCAGCGCAATCACAGTGCATACCACAGCACCTGCTATCAGAGTCTGGATTGCCAGTGTGCCATTGGCAATCACCCAGATTAGAAATAGTGTCAGCCAGAGGTTGAGGAACTGTAATGGTATGTTGGTCTTGCCTGGCATTATGTACTGGATGTGCCTTAGTTATAGATTAAATTATAAAGTTATAGAGTCAGTAATTATGAGTTTTTTTAACCAGGCATCTTTACCCATGAAGTTGCGTTACATATAGTAGCAAAGAAATCATTTATTGCACTCTTGTATCAAAATTTGCGTGCATCATATACATGCATTTAAAAGTTGTTATTGACCTGAATCAAATCAATAAACTTCTCTTCAAATATTTGCTTCCGCTTCAATACTATTTTTGCAGGGAAAAGGCACCATTGTTAATCACCATGAGCTTGTTTAGTGCAAAAATATTGTTTATTCGTCAAAAAACTTTATATATCTTACACTATACATTTAATGTGCCAATATCCCTGCCAGAAAAAATAAAGATGCAGTCTAGTGTATGGTTGTTACAAATATATTAAATCAAGTAGCTTAATCTTTGCATCGATGTAATATACGCAGCAGTTATTCCTGAAATATACCAACAAGAGAAACTAAAACTATGGAAAAAGCAGATATTGGCCTGATTGGACTTGCTGTAATGGGACAGAACCTGGTGCTGAATATGTCTGATCATGGTTACCGTGTTGCGGTGTTTAACCGTACGATCAGCAAGGTTGATGAGTTTATGGATGGGCCTGCGAAAGGCACTTCTATAATCGGTACTCACAGCATGGAAGAGCTGGTCGCTGCACTGGAGAAGCCGCGCAAGGTCATGCTGATGGTCAAGGCAGGTGAAGTGGTTGACCGTTTCATTGATATGCTGGTGCCGTTACTTGAAGCGGGTGACATTATTATCGATGGTGGCAATTCACATTACCCTGACAGCAGCAGACGCACAGCTTACCTCAGAGATAAAGGCCTGCGTTTTATCGGTACTGGAATTTCAGGCGGTGAGGAAGGCGCACGCAATGGGCCATCGATTATGCCGGGGGGTGATGCCGAGGCATGGCCGCTGGTAAAAGACATCTTCCAGTCAATTTCCGCCAGGGTAGATGGTGAACCCTGCTGTCAGTGGGTAGGGCAGGACGGTGCCGGTCATTTCGTTAAGATGGTGCACAATGGTATCGAGTATGGTGACATGCAGTTAATCTGTGAGGCTTATTCACTGATGGAAAGTGCCCTGGGAAAAAGTTGTGACCAGATGCATGATATTTTTAAACAGTGGAACAGTGGCGTGCTGGATTCCTATCTTATCGATATCACCAAAGATATCCTGGCGATGAAGGACGAAGATGGCCAGCCATTGGTAAATAAAATTCTCGACACAGCGGGACAGAAAGGCACCGGAAAATGGACCGGCATCAGTGCGCTGGATCTTGGCGTACCGTTGACACTGATAGGTGAGGCGGTATTTGCGCGTGTGCTGTCATCATTAAAAGATCGAACGTGTAGCTTCATCTGCGATACTCGGCCCACGTCCAGAGTACAAAGGTCACGGGTAACGATGAAGAAAACATACAGGCGCTTCACGATGCGTTGTATGCATCCAAGATTATTTCTTACGCACAGGGTTTTATGTTGATGACTGAAGCTGCAAAAGAATTTGGCTGGGATCTAAACTACGGTGAAATCGCTTTAATGTGGCGAGGTGGCTGTATTATTCGCAGTACCTTCCTGGGCAATATAAAAGATGCCTATGAAAATAATCCAGAACTGCAAAACCTGGCGCTGGATTCATTCTTTACAGACGCACTGAAAGTGGCAGACAAGGGCTGGCGTAAAGCCGTGGTGCTCGCTGTCGAGAATGGTATTCCAGCACCCGCGTTTGCATCGGCACTATCATACTTCGATGGTTATCGCAGTGAGCGCCTGCCAGCGAACCTGCTACAGGCACAGCGCGACTACTTTGGCGCACACACTTATGAGCGCATCGACAAACCACGCGGTGAATATTTCCATACCGACTGGACAGGGCATGGCGGCAAGGTGGCGTCAACAACTTATGAAGTGTGAAGCTAAAGATGCCTGTTGGAGAACACTGATCAAAGAACTGATTTCAGCTTTGTGAATGATTACAGATCAAATTTGAATTAGCCCGGATATTTCAATGCGGCAAGTTGCTGTTAAGGCAACACTGATTAATTATCATAAATTCTGGCGCTGCCCAATAACCTGAATCAAGGCATTGGTTTTAAGGCATACTTATTGTATGGTGAAAAGCAATAACGCATAGTCAGGTTATTGGGCAACACCCCATAGGGCAGGCTTTCAAGCGCACCCGAGTAAGTATAAACCTGGCTGCGTTATGCTTCTTATAAAGGCCCGTGATTAACTTTTATGGGCATTCATTGCGAAACATGCCTTGCCAAAATATGATTTTTTTTGGGTATGCTTGAAAGTCTGCAGAGCTTAATGATAATTAGTCAGAGATGCCTTAATATTCACCGACTCAAATTTTGCCTGGAGGGCGTAATGAAATTTAAAATAATACTATTATCGCTGGTATTCACTGCCAGTCCTTATGCGCTTGCGATTGATTATGGAAAACTGGCCGACTCTGTTGATAATGAGAAAGTTGCAGATTCAGTAGATAAAGACAAACTTAAAAGTTCAGTGAGTTCTGATGGTGTCGATTACCAACAGGCGGTTGAGTCTGTCGATAAGGACAAAGCCAAAGATTCTGTTGATATAAATAAAGTAAAAGGCGCGTTTGGTTATTAAAGGCAAACCATCCTGATACTCCGGTAGATGCGCTCCTGATCTTTTTTGACATTTATCGGCCTGGTTGCACCGATGCATCGTAATGCAACCGCTCTATTTAAAATAGCTTTTTCATAGAGCTTTGCATCGCCCAAGAATAAAGGACTTTTACAATTTCTTGCTCCAGGTCAACTTTTCAGTGTAAATTCAAATTAAGCTTTGTTAAAAGCTCATCGACAGAAATTCTTCTGCTAGCCTTTGTGCAACTGTTTTATTGAAGGAGAGTGCTTATGAGTGATATTGATGATGCCCCAGCGTTATATGATTTGGTGAAGAAACAGAAACATAGTGTTGAAGAAAAAAAACTGGCTAAAATCCGTGAACAGCAAAGAAGAGAGAGAAAAGAAAAGTTATATTCATTCTCACCCATTGAAGTCTGTAAAAGGCCGTAATACTTTACTGTAACCAGATAAAATACCGCACACTTGTTATATCTTAGCAAAAGCCTTTATGGTTATTACGATTTTTGTGCTTCAAATGACCGTCCCTGGTTGTGTTTTCTATACCAGGAGACTGTCTGGTAGACAAATTATCACCCTTTATAGATCTTCAGTGTGGGCTTTATAAAATAAGGAATATGACAAAAATCATGGTTGATTAAACCTAACTTTATAATATTTAAATGTACTAAATTTAATAAAAAATTAATTGTTAGGAGAGTTTCAATGTTTTTCGATACGATGACCTATTCGGTCATGGCAGTAGTGGTGGTAATGTCCTTTATCGTTATCCTGCTGGCCTGGTCTCCTCGAGATCGACAAAATAACAGAGGTAATTAGAACGCTGTAAAATTACTTTTAATCGTTTTGGAGGTAAATAAAATATATTAACTTACAGATATCAGTAGCATGCAACAAACAATCCGGGGCAACTCTGATTAATTATCATAAATTCTGGCGTTGCCCTGGTATTGTTGCTGCACAAATCCATATAATCAGGTATTGCATGACACTTGATCGTATTGTGATTACATCATAAAAGGCATAACTCTTAACACTATGCCTCTTTAGTTACTCAGTAAACATTTTGAGCGTAATTATATAAATATACTTTAATGAGTTTATAAGCGATGTAACAGCTGTAAATGACGATCTCGTACATGGTGTTCTGTTTATATAAAAGCAGTTAAAGAAACTCCGATATTGATTTTCCTCCCAGGCTAATTTAAAAACATGTTGCTATGTCGTTAGATAGTTTTGAGTTTTAATTATCAGCAGAGAAGGGTCAGCAGAGAATGGTCAGCAGTGAATGCTCTGAGCAATGATAAAGCTGTTGTTTTTTATGTATCAGTTCAGGCATGAGCAGTAACAAGTAAGATAAACACGTTCAGTTTTTTAGAGTAATTTTCCATAAGCGTTCTGCATTGCCGTGCGCTATCAGATGGGCAGCATCTGCTGGCAGTTCGCCTAATGCTTTTTTCCAGAACACCATCTGTTTTATATAAAAATCGCTCCAGTGTTCAGCGAATACATTATCAAGCGCAAAAACAAACCTTTCTGGATACTGGGTGAGGAGATCTCGCCACTTCGGGGCGAAATGCTGGCCTTCAAATAAGTTGACCCAGGGTTGTTTCGAGCTTGCTGTGGCGACGGGATTGCTCCAGCCGGTATGAAAGTATATATTTTTATGGTTTTCAATCAGGCGTTGGCATACGTCTGCATCAAGTTGTCCCATGTGAGTCAGAACGAATGGCTGTTCAGCATGATTGTCGAGCATCTTTTCCATGGCTTTCATAAAATGTTTTTTCTGTTTGCCGTGTAAGGCGCCGAACTCAATATGGATAACAAATGGCCAGTGGTTATCCATTGCATATTCGAGTGTAGTAAGCACCCGTTTATCTTCAGGATAGATTACATACTCGGGCGCCTTATTGCCCTTTTTTGCGTGATACAGAAGTACTTCCGCGATAGCGGAGAATTTTCCGCTGTTAACCTGCGCCTTAAGTGACTTATAGAATTTAGCTGAGCCGGTGTCATAGGGTTTTCCCTTGGTCCTGATTGCCGGGGTAATAACATCAGTATGCTGTAAGGCAAACTTCAGGAATTCTTTAGCCTTTAGTTTGCCACGCGAAGACAGAATAGCATGGCTAACCCCGGCCTGTTGCATTACTGATAACACCTTGTTCAAGGGTACCGTATGATCTACCTGACTGTGTGCATCAATAAAATAAAGTTCATTTGTCTGAGCACTAACAGTCGTGTGCGTCATTACAAATAGAACCATCGCCATTACAGTTTTAATGACAGTTTTTAGCATCCATCGCGCCTGCTTAATATTTAATAACTGGTTTTATTGCTGTCCCGTTAACTTTTCTGAGAGGGCTACAAACCATTGCTCTCTCTGGAAGAGTTTATATTTGTGCTATCCGAGATATGAACTGGAAGCCGTTGCCTGAGGCACGCTGTCCAGAAAGATAAAAACATGGCATCCATGTACGCTCGTATGCCGCGTCCATGCGGCATACGGTCTCAGGCAACGGCTTCCAGTCCATGCCTCTAACAGTTAACGGGACAGCAATGAACTGGTTTTAATAATAATCCTTCAGTTTGATTAAGTCATGTTTATTTATGAAGCGGCGTAAATATAAACACGATCACGATACTGTTGTGTTTATCAAGGTGCTGAACTATATCCACGATAGCATTCGTGTTCAAATAATAGCTATTTCCCTTTGCGTGCGTTGCGTCTTTGCTAGCCCCCGTTATTAGTTAATAAAGTGCTCACATATTATCAGGAAGCTACGATCAGAGAACTTTATTTGCGCAATAACATTAAACTGATTCGCTACCAAGCAATTCAACACTAACATTCATGTTGATTAAAATACCACCTGCACCAAATTGATGAAACACGGATACATCAGCTGCATCACGACCATAAGCTATCGCGATACGTCTGCCATGAATTATGTTTTGTGTGGGATCGAAAGTATACCAGCGGCCGCCAACATAAGCCTCGAACCAGGCGTGCAAATCCATCGGGTAGAGGTCATAAAGATAACCGACAACCAGACGTGCGGGGATACTGATGCTTCGGCACAATGCTACCCCAAGGTGAGCCAGGTCGCGGCAGACGCCTTCACCGTGTGTATTGACTTCCTTAGCAGATATTGGAAAGTTACTTGACCCAGGGGTGTACCTGATTGTGTTATATACCCAACGATCAATGCAGACTACTTGATCGTAGCCCAGTTGTGCTCCCGACACGATGCCCCGCGCGAGATCTCCGAAGAGATCCGACTCGCAATATCGACTTGGTAACAGGTACATAAGTACGGGTTCCGGAAGGTTCTGAATTTCAACAAAATAGGCAGTTGAATCCGTATCAACCTCGTCTGCACTCATTACTTCGGCAGAGGTGTGAATAGTGAAATCGCCAACCGGAGCAACCAGGCGTTGACAGAGATTGCCATAAATACTGGGACAT
>CAVYHW010000106.1:0-11552 GCA_963768215.1 uncultured Gammaproteobacteria bacterium | reverse complement strand
TGCCTGTGCGGCTGAGTTAAATACACGTTGAAAGTTCTGTTGTTCAAACAAGGCCTTCATTGCATCCCGATCAGCAAGATCCATTTTGATGAAAGTAAATTTCTCGTAGTTTTCTATTAGCTTTAAGCGGTCATGTTTTAGTTGCACATCGTAGTAATTATTAATATTATCGATTCCAACGACTTCATCACCACGCTCCAGCAATGCTTTGGCGACACTCATGCCGATAAAACCGGCTACACCTGTTACTAGTATTTTCATTTATTATCCTAAATATTTATAAACCAATGTTCACCACAGAGGCACAGAGTGCACAGAGGGAATCTTTTTATTGTTAAAAGCTAAAAGCTTACAAACTACATAGCATATTTTCACCACAGAGGCACAGAGTGCACAGAGGGAATCTTTTTATTGTTAAAAACTAAAAGCTTGTCAAACTAAAAGCATATTTTCACCACAGAGGCACAGAGTACACAGAGGAGAGCCTTTTTATTGTTAAAACTTAACCCTACAAATTACATACATTTTTCACCACAGAGACACAGAGTGCACAGAGGAGAACCTTTTTATTGTTAAAACTTAAACCTACAAACTACAAACATTTTTCACCACAGAGACACAGAGTGCACAGAGGAGAGCCTTTTTATTGTTAATAACTAAAAGCTTGTAAACTAAAAGCATATTTTCACCACAGAGGCACAGAGGACACAGAGAAGAGCATTTTATTTAGGTTTAAAAGCATAGATTTATTATTTGCACGGATTATTAAGTTATTTTCTTAAGTCTTTGAATTATTAGTTGCAAATTAAGTAAATGGTAAGTATCAATACTGATAAAAACCTATGGCTCTTAAACCAAAAAAGTGCTCTTCTTTGTGTCCTCTGTGCCTCTGTGGTGAAATATTCTTTTAACCATTCAATAATCTTCGTATACCCTGTTTCATTACAGGAACGTTGAAATTCAATAATAATCCATATTTTTTATTAGCCAGTCTCATAGTACGTTAACAACTGTGCGTCATGGATTGGTTCTATCGTTTTAATTGATTTTAGTTCAACAATCACTTGATTGTTTACTAACAGATCAATACGGTAATTCTGTTCTAGTTGCTTTCCTTTATATAAGACGGGTATTTCGTGCTGTCGTTTTATTATTAAATCTCGATCCAGTAATTCAAATGCCATGCACTCCTCATAGGTTGATTCTAATAACCCAGGGCCAAGATTGCGATGAACTTCGATAGCTGAACCTATGATCTCATTTGTTAGCTGATTTCCTTTTATCATTTACATCTCCTTTGTTGTTAAAAGCTAAAAACAATTATTCACCACAGGGCACAGAGTGCACAGAGGAAAACTTTTTATTGTTAATAACTAAAAGCTTACAAACTACAAGCATATTTTCACCACAGAGGCACAGAGTGCACAGAGGGAATCTTTTTATTGTTAAAAACTAAAAGCTTACAAACTAAAAGCATATTTTCACCACAGAGGCACAGAGTGCACAGAGGGAATCTTTTTATTGTTAATAACTAAAAGCTTACAAACTACAAGCATATTTTCACCACAGAGGCACAGAGGGCACAGAGGGAATCTTTTTATTGTTAATAGCTAAAAGCTTACAAACTAAAAGCATATTTTCACCACAGAGGCACTGAGGGCACAGAGGGAATCTTTTTATTGTTAATAGCTAAAAGCTTACAAACTACAAGCATATTTTCACCACAGAGGCACTGAGGGCACAGAGGGAATCTTTTTATTGTTAAAAACTAAAGCTTACAAACTACTTTTTCACCACAGAGGCACTGAGGGCACTGAGGGAATCTTTTTATTGTTAAAAGCTAAAGCTTACAAACTACAAGCATTTTTCACCACAGAGCACAGCAGAGAAAAGCTTTTTATTGTTTAGAATTAAAAACATTTGTTTATTACTAACACATAAGCTTTTGTTTCTTTATCAATGAATAATATTAATCATTGAGCAAACCTAACTATCTAATAGCTTGCTTTCAATAATATATATACGCTTTTAAACCAAAAAAGTTGCTCTTCTCTGTGTCCTCTGTGCCTCTGTGGTGAAAAATATTTTTTATTTTCTAACTAGCTTTTCTCTGTGGCATCTCTGAGATCTGTGCTGCTGTGGTTAAAGTTTTTTTTCGACCTACACAGTGATAGTCAAAACCATGTTTATGCATGGTGCCTTCCTCGTAAACATTACGTAGATCGACAAACACATTACCATTCATCATGCCCTTAACTTTATCAAGATCAAGTCCACGATACTGGTTCCATTCTGTCATCAATACCACCGCATCAGCACCGTCAAACAGGTCATAGATAGCGTCAACATACTCTATGTTTTTCGGTAATAATTGTTTCGCTTCATCCATACCTTCAGGATCATGGGCACGTATTTTGGCGCCTTTATCCGCCATTGCCGGTAGTATGGCAAGGGCTGGCGAATCGCGCATATCATCAGTTTCGGGTTTGAAGGTAAGGCCAAGCACCGCTATGGTTTTACCTGCTTCTGATCCACCCAGGGCGCTACGTATTTTTGATACCATCCTGGCTTTCTGTGCAGCGTTCACTTCAACAACGGACTCTACAATGCGACATGATGAACCATGCTCCTGTGCAATACGTATCAGTGCAAGCGTATCTTTGGGGAAACACGAGCCGCCATAACCAGGACCTGCATGCAGGAATTTTTTACCAATACGGCCGTCCAGGCCCATGCCTTTTGCGATAGAGTGAACATCGGCGCCAACTTTTTCACACAGCTGAGACATTTCATTAATGAAGCTGATTTTTGTGGCAAGAAAGGCATTGGCTGCATATTTAATCAGTTCCGCACTTTCAAGGTTAGTTACATGAATGGGCGCTTCGATTAAATTTAGTGGTCTGTAGAGTTCACGCAATAAGGCTTCAGCACGATCTGATTCTATACCGAGCACTACCCTGTCAGGTCGCATAAAGTCATCGATGGCAGAACCTTCTCTGAGAAATTCCGGATTGGACGCCACATCAAAATCGGCATTCGGATTGGTATTGCTGATGATGCGGTGTACTTCTCGTGCAGTACCCACTGGCACAGTTGACTTATCAACGATCACCGTATAACCATCCAGAAAGCCTGCAATTTCTTCAGCCGCCGCATAAACATATTGCAGATCAGCATGACCATCACCACGTCTTGTTGGGGTGCCTACTGCTATAAATACAAGATCGGCTTCACCAACCTTTTCTTTTAGTTCAGTAGAAAAGCCCAGGCGGCCCGCTTCGATATTTTTAGCAACAAGATTATCCAGCCCGGGTTCATAAATCGGTATCTTGCCGTTAAGTAAAGCATTTATTTTGCTTTCATCCTTATCAATACAGGTAACGTTTGCGCCGAATTCTGCAAAACATGCGCCAGATACCAGACCTACATAACCAGAGCCAATCATTACTACATTCATATCAATTCCTATTTAAATTTTATATACAGAAAAGTTTAAAAACATTTATTTATCACAGATTTACAAACATATATTCACCACAGAGGCACAGAGTGCACAGAGGGAGACTTTTTGTTGTTAAAAACGGCATATTCATGCTTTATCATCAACACATAACCATTTTGAATACTGCTGATGTAAATCAATATCTTACAGATATGTATTTAATAGCATACATTTTCAATATGTCATCTCTTTCAAAAAAAGAGATGTTTTTCTCTGTGCCTATTCCAGGCGTCCTGCCCTGCACCCTTCGGGCCAGCTTCCTGCTGTTCAAATTTGATCCTGTCAAATTTGTCTGTGGTGAATACGTTTGTAAATTAATCTATGGTAATAATCACCTTAAGCATGTACTACATTGTCATACTGTCCGCGATACATACCACGGGTATCCACAATTAGTTTTGCATTTTCACGAATCATAGTATAGTCAAAATCTTCGTGATCTGTGCCTAAAACGATACAATCATATAACCGGATATTTTCGCTGCTTGCATCAACACTGCTCATGTTGAAACTGTAACGTCGCATTTTGGGAAATACCGGTACATAGGGGTCAGAATAGTCTATTTCTGCGCCACAATCCTGAATAAGCCGCATGATTTCAACAGAAGGCGATTCACGCATATCGTCTACGTTCTTTTTATAAGCAATACCCAGGATAAGAATACGGCTGCCGTTAATTGCTTTTTTCTGGCTGTTTAAAGCTGAAACAATTTTATTCAAAACATACTCGGGCATTGAACTATTGACTTCACCGGCCAGTTCAATAAACCGCGTATTGACGCCATATTCTCTTGCTTTCCAGGTTAAATAAAACGGATCAATCGGGATACAGTGGCCACCCAGACCCGGGCCTGGATAATAAGGTACAAAGCCAAAAGGTTTAGTGGCAGCCGCATCGATGACTTCATAAATATCAATCCCCATCTTGTCGGCAACAATCTTCATTTCATTAACCAGGCCGATATTAACTGCTCTATGGATATTCTCCAGCAGTTTTGTCATCTCGGCGGCCCGTGTTGAGCTGACAGAAACGACTTTATCTATAACCTGGCTGTATAAGGCAAAACCTGCCTGCTGGCAGGCTTCGGTATCACCGCCACAAACTTTGGGGATGGTTTGTGTTTTAAAATTCGGGTTACCCGGGTCTTCACGTTCTGGTGAGTAAACCAGGAAGACATTCTCACCCACAATCAAACCGGTGCTTTCGATACGTGGCTTTAGTTCTTCATCGGTGGTGCCGGGATAGGTTGTACTCTCTAATGAAACCACCTGGCCTTTTCTTAGATATGGCAACAGGCTGTCCATGGTATTTATTACATAACTAAGGTCCGGTTCGCGATGCCGATCAAGCGGTGTTGGCACACACAAAATTAAGGCATCCGCTTCCATTGCCCGTGCGAAATCTGTGGTCGCTTCAAAACCATTATCAATTGCTGCCTGTATAGCTTCAGCAGGAATATGTTTGATGTAGGTTTTACCTGTAGAAATCTTTTTAATTTTTTTAGGATCAATATCAAATCCCAGGACTTTATATCCCGCTTCGGCATAACGTAAAGACAGAGGCAGACCAACATATCCTAAACCGACAACAGCGATAGTTGCTGATTTGTCATTTAAGCTATTTATTAATTGTTGTTTCATACATAAATTAAACTACAGGCATTTATTTACCACAGAGACACAGAGTACACAGAGGGGAACATTTTGTTGTTAAAAGCTAAAGCTTACAAACTACAAGCATATTTTCACCACAGAGGCACAGAGGACACAGAGGGAAACTTTTTGTTGTTAAAAGCCAAAGCTTACAAACTATTTTTCACCACAGAGGCACAGAGGCACAGAGTATACAGAGGAAACCTTTTTATTTTAAAAAAATAAACTTTTATTCAAAATTGCTATGCACTAATTATATGACTAGTAATACTAGTCTTAAAGTCAAAGACTTATAAGAGCAACCGAATAAACCGAACTAATAATAAATTGATGTTTTTAAATCTACAAAGAGCTCTTCTCTGTGTCCTCTGTGCCTCTGTGGTGAATAAAACGCTTTTGCCTTTCACAAACTATCACAAAGTATTTTTAACCCGTGGTTTAACTCAACCGCTGCCTTCCATTTCAATATTGAATTTGCTTTATCAACAACTGCGTAAGAGTCTTTAATATCACCTTTTCTTACTTCACCATAATTCACTTTAAACTCAATATTGTAGATGTCACACAATATTTGTAATAACTGGTTTAAGGTGATTTTATTGCCTGTTGCTATATTAAAAAACTGACCTGCGCCTGTTTCTGTTGTGGCCGCTTTCATATTGGCTTCTACAACATCACCGACAAACACAAAATCCCTGGTCTGTTCGCCATCACCAAAAATGGTGGGGGTTTCTTTGTTTTTAAGTTTATCGGTAAAAATAGATATCACACCGGAATATGGTGATGAAGGATCCTGCCTCGGGCCATAGACATTGAAGTATCTTAAACACACGGTTTCCAGACCGTATAATTTTGTATACATACCGCAGGCAAATTCTGAGGCCATTTTATCTACCGCGTAAGGCGACAAAGTGACCGGGCACATTGTTTCAACTTTTGGCAAGGTAGGCTCATCACCATACAATGCGGCACTTGAGGCAAATACTAAACGCTTCACATTATTGTTTCTGGCTGCTTCAAGTAAATGCAACGTGCCCTGGTAATTTACCGCGCTGCTTCCCACCGGATCATTGACTGTCTTTGGCACGGATGCGACGGCTGCCATGTGAAACACCCAGTCAATTCTGGGCATGATTTCATTGACTGTATCAGGGTTGCTTATATCACCTTCCACTATTGTCAGTGCTGCATGATCAGCCAGGTTGCTGCGATGACCGGTGGAAAAGTCATCCAGCACAATCACTTCATGGCCATCCTTTAATAATCGATCGACAATGTGCGAACCTATAAAACCGGCGCCGCCTGTTACTAATGCCTTCATGGCCAATGCTTTCATTGTTACTTACCCTCTCTACCATATATATCGTCGAAACGTACAATATCATCTTCACCGAGATAACTGCCCGTTTGCACTTCAATTAATTCCAGTGGAATTTTTCCTATATTTTCCAGCCGATGTTTTACACCCAGCGGTATGTAGGTTGATTCATTTTCAGACAAAACAAACTCTTTATCATCCTTTGTTACTTTCGCTGTGCCGTGTACAACAATCCAGTGCTCAGCACGATGGTGATGCAACTGTAAAGAGAGAACCGCACCGGGTTTAACCGTTATTCTTTTTACCTGGAAACGATCCGACTTATCTATCCCCTGGTAGCAACCCCATGGACGGCAAACACGCTTATGTATAACAGCTTCATTTCTTCTCTCATTTGATAATGTATCAACAATGGTCTTGATGTCCTGCACGTGATTTTTATGCGCTACTAATAATGCATCATCAGTATCGACAATAATTAGATCCTCTACTCCAAGTGTTGTGACCAGTTTGTGTTCCGCTCTTACATAACTATTTTTTGTTGCAACACTAATGGTGTCACCGGTAAAAATATTGTTATTTTCATCCTGCTCACCAATATCGTGCAAAGCAGACCAGGAACCCACGTCACTCCAGCCAATATCAACGGGAATAACAACTGCGTTTGTTACTTTTTCCATCACCGCGTAATCAATTGAATTACTCGGGCATTTTTTAAATTCTTCTACACCGACACGGATAAAATCCAGATCACGTTTCTCAGCATTAAACGCAGCCAGGCACGCCTTATATATTTCGGGAGAATATTCCTGCAAAACGTTTAAGTAATCAGACGCTTTGAACATGAACATACCGCTGTTCCAGTAGTAACCACCTTCGTTAAGGTATTTTGTTGCGGTATCCAGATCGGGTTTTTCAACGAACTTCTCGATAGCAGAAACTTCATTAACACCAACTGAATCAGCCGCTTTTATATAACCGTAACCAGTTTCAGGACTGTCCGGAACAATACCAAAGGTTACGAAATGGCCTTCAAGCGCCTGCTGGAACCCCGTCTCAATCGCTTTATGAAAGACACCCACATTTTTAATATCGTGATCAGCAGGTAATACCAGCAGTATTGTATCTTCATTGGCAACATCCTCACTGCCAGCTTCTGCACTACTTAGGGTGTTTTCTTTCAGCGCGTTAAATGCTGCCAGCGCAATTGCAGGCGCGGTATTACGGCCAACAGGCTCTAAAATTATCGCACTCGCGCCAATGTTGGTTGAACGTACCTGCTCAGCAACCATAAAACGATATTCTTCATTACAGATAACAACTGGTTGAGCAATATTTTTAAGACCATCCAGACGATTGATCGTGTCCTGCAGTAGAGAAGTCTGATTTAATAATGGTAAGAGTTGCTTTGGGTGTGACTTTCTGGAAAGCGGCCACAGGCGTGTCCCCGAACCACCAGATAAAACTACCGGCGTAATCATTTATAAATATCTCATTTTTGTTAGTAATTATTTTTTTAGTATAGAGAAAAAACTGGTTTTTTTAACAATACGCTAAGTAAGAAATTAAAATTATTGTATTTAAAGAACATATTCACCACAGAGGCACAGAGTACACAGAGGGAAAACTTTTTTTATTTTAAAGAACTATATTTTTTGTTTTTAAACCTAAGAAGATGCTCTTCTCTGTGCCCTCTGTGCCTCTGTGGTGAAAAATGTTTGTAGTTTGTAGTTTGTAGTACCGTAGGATGCGGTGAGGCACGAACCGCATCAATCACGTTCATCACTTATCTTGTTAGATTTTGCTTCAATCAAATTCTCAATAATATTATTTTCAGAACCTTCAACACTATTATCACCCGTTTTCCTGCCCAGCCAGCCACGTAAAGTTGTGAAAATATCTTTTATCGCACGCCATAGTTTTGGCAAAAGCCAGATTGCAAGTGCAATAAAAACGATGATAAATGCCACAAACGCCCAGGGATAAGTTAAAGAAGCCCAAAGCCCGCCAACAACAGCCAGGTCTTCAGCAATTGACGCTGTCCAGTTGGTTACCGGCTCAGGGGACGTATTGATCACCAGCCGTGTACTGGCTTTGGTTAAGTGAGAAGTTGCCGCCAGGCTGCCACCGAGTAAAGCCGCCGCAAGTTCTGCTGCCTGGTTAATTTCCAGCCCCTTTGCCGCACCCATTGCCAGCATGGCCCCGGCGGGTATACGTATAAAGGTGTGAATAGCATCCCAGCCTGAATCGACCCCCGGCGTTTTATCGGCAAAAAATTCAACAAAATACATTACTCCTGCTGAAGCTAAAACCAATGGGTCCTGCAATATGGTTAAATCAGGTGGTAGCTCTGTATAACCATTGGCGCCAAGTAAACCTAATACCAGTATCGCGGCATACAGGTTAATACCTGAGGCCCAGGCAACACCCAGTGTTAATGAAATGATTTCAATTGTTTCCATAAATATTTTCTTTTGATTCTATTTATATTGCCTGTTTTATGTTTTTATCAATTGATGCGGTTCGTACCTCACCACATCCTACGGAACTATTTATTTTTCACTTTTTTTACTGTCCATCATACTTTTTAAATCAGCAAACGGGTTAAATTTAGCACTGGGCGCTTTGGCGCCATCAAGTGCTATTCCCTTATTCGCTAAAGCCTCTGTCTGGCGTTGGTGCTCATTATCATGACAATACATGCATAATAATTCCCAGTTGCTGCCATCCGATGGATTGTAATCATGATCATGATTTCTGTGATGCACGGTTAATTCCTGGAGATTAGCGCGGGTAAATTCTCTACTGCATCGGCCGCATATCCAGGGATAGAGTTTCAACGCCTGTTCACGGTAACCTCGTTCACGCTGTTCGTTATCGCGCCTGGCTTTGGCGACCACATCATTTAATCGTTGCTGGGTTTGTGTCTTCTTGTCTGTCATTTATCTACCACACAAATATTAATAAATATTTTTAACACAGAGATACATTATACACATACCGGGTTAATTTCCATCTTTTGCTTAAGGCAACTCTGATTAATTATCATAAATTCTGGCGTTGCCCAATAACCTGAATCAAGGCATTGGTTTGAAAGCATACTTACTGTATGGTGAAAAGCAATAACGCAGAGTCAGGTTATTGGGCAACGCCCCGTAGGGCAGGCTTTCAAGCGCAGATCTTTATGATAATTAATCAGAGTTGCCTTGATCAAACGAAGTAGTCTGAATTTGCTGGACAAGTGTTGATATCGATGGATCACTGGAAACGGAGTTGCCCAGCAATAAATCAAGCAAAGTTTGATCAGGATAGGAAAGCAATAATTCAAAAGATGATCGTTGCTGCGCTGATAAAGTTTCAACTTTTTTATCTAAAAAGTTATTCAATAGCAGGTCAAGTTCAAGCATGCCGCGGCGGCATTGCCAACGGTAATTTATATTTGTTTCACTATGCATAATTGTCACGTAGGGCGCAATAACCAACGGGCATTGCGCCGGATGTTATCGGCCACAAGACTTCTCAATTGATGCGGTTCGTACCTCACCACATCCTACGGTATTTGCTTTTTGTAGGTTCGAAAAAACTGTTCCAGACAGTTTTTTCGAACCTACATGTCTCCGTGTCTTTGCGGTTAATCTTCATTACAAAGATCGTGTAACCATTTTGTGCTTGATTCGTCCAATCGCTTTAGTGGGATTTAACCCTTTTGGGCAAACCTGTACGCAGTTCATAATAGTGTGACATCGAAACAGTTTGAACGGCCCTTCCAGGTCTTCCAGACGTTTTTCAAATGCCTGGTCACGACTGTCCTCAATAAAACGCGAGGCCTGCAACAGTGCCGCAGGGCCTAAAAACTTGTCCGGATTCCACCAGAATGACGGGCACGAAGTTGAACAGCAGGCGCATAAAACACATTCGTATAAGCCATCAAGTTTTTCACGTTGTTCCGGTGTTTGAGAAAGTTCAACCTCCGGCATGGGGTCGTTAACAATTAAATAAGGTTTTACCGCACGATACTGTTTATAAAACAGGTCCATGTCGATAATCAGGTCGCGTATTACTGGCAGACCGGGCAAGGGTTTTATTTCTATTGGCTGTTTTAAACCATCTACTGGCGTAATACAGGCCAGACCGTTAGTGCCATTGATATTCATGCCATCAGAACCACAAACGCCCTCCCCGCATGAACGGCGAAAACTTAATGTTTCATCCTGCTCATCTTTAATACGCAGCAATGCATTAAGCAACATCAATCCCGGTTCGACATTATCCAGTTCATAATCCTGGATATAAGGTTTAGCGTCTTTTTCCGGAATGTAACGGTATATTTTAAATTTCATATTTCACTCAACAAAAATTCATTTATTTCACCACAGACAAATTTGACGGGATCAAATTTGAACAGCTGGAAGCTGGCCCAAAGGGTGTAGGGCAGGACGCCCGCAATAACCACAGAGTGCACAGAGGAGAACCTTTTTATTGTTAAAAACTTAAACCTGCAAACTACATACATTTTTCACTTTTCACTTTTCATTTTTCATTGCGTCAATAGACGCGCGGTTTCGGTGGAAAGCTATCAACAGACATCGGTTTGGTTCTTACCGGTTTATAATCCAGACCATTTTCGAAAGAATATAAACTGTGGCGCATCCATGATTTGTCATCACGTTCCGGGAAATCTACCCGTGAATGCGCACCACGACTTTCTTCTCTTGCATAAGCGGAATGGATAGTTGCCAGCGCGACTGCCATTAAATTTTCCAGTTCAAAGGCTTCTACTTTTGCGGTATTAAAAGTATGACTTGAATCATTAATCTTTATATTCTTTATCCGATCTGCGAGTTGTTCTACTTTGTCGACACCCTGTTTTAATACCTCTTTATCCCTGAACACGCCGCAATGATCTTCCATTACCTGTTTTAATTCATTGCGTAAACCAGCAACTGTTTCGGCACCTGCATCAGACTTTTCAACAGGTTCCTCATAACGTCTGATTTTTTCTACTACGCTATTAACCAGCGCCTCATCCACTCCCTGGTGATACCTGTTTTCCTGCAGATAAGCAATAATGTGATTGGC
>CAVYHW010000105.1:0-10140 GCA_963768215.1 uncultured Gammaproteobacteria bacterium | reverse complement strand
CGGCGCAACGGTGACCAGCTTCACCCAGGCCGATATCACGGGTGGTGACATCTACTTCCGTCATGACGGCAATGAAGCGGCGCCTGCTTACGATGTTACGCTCACCGACGGCACCGCGAGTGACGGGCCGCAGGCCGCAACCATCACTTTCACGAATGTGAATGGTGCGCCGGTGAATGTTCAGACCGGGTTGCCGCAAAACGTGGTCTCCAGCAGCGCAGACGGCGCCACCGCTGTGCATGCCGCCGACCTGGACGGTGACGGCGATGTTGACCTGGTTTCCTCCTCATGGAAGACGAACGTGTCACCTGGTACCAGAATGATGGAACCGGCGCGTTCACCGAATACACCATCGCCACCGGCCTCACCGGCGCACGTCACGTCTACGTGGCCGACATCGACGGCGACACACATCTCGATGCGATCGCCTCGGATTACATTGGCGATACGGTTACATGGTATGAGAATGATGGCGGTGCCACACCAACATTTACCGCCCATACGGTAACCGGCGCTGCGGACGGCGGTAAGGCAGGTCTTTCATACGATGAATTTGAACCAGTGATTCCTTAATCATATTAGCGACCTCACTTCTTTTTGCCCTCAGTTGGTTTTATTTTGGTCTGCTTTATCTCCCGCCTTATTTATTTCTGCCTGCTTTATTTCAACATGCTCTGCCTGTGCAATGGCCTGCAGATTGCGTATTTCAGTTAATTCATTTTGCGTGTACAGCAGGCGGGGCTGAAGTCTTTCCCCTTTATCGCTGGCCTGTTTGATCTCGTTGATCATTTCAAAGAACTCCTGCTGACTGATATCACGGCCGCCCAGTCCGCCGATATAACTCGCCAGCACCGCAGGGGCATCTTTCATACCATACAATGCCATGGCAATTTCACTGTGCAGGATACCGCCCATACCCATGGAAAGGTTCTGATCGATTACAGCCACTGCACGACGGCCGCTGAACAGCTGCCTGATATTCTCCTGTGGGAATGGCCGGAATAACCTTATTCGCGCGAGGCCTACTTTCCAGCCGGCATGCCGCAGACTGTCAACGGCATCACGTGCCTTAGTGGCAAATGAACCCATCATCACTAAAACATACTCGGCATCGTCCATCATATAGCTGTCGATCATGTCGTAGCGGCGGCCGAAGGTGTCTGCGAACTCATCGGCGATCTCATCATAAACCGACAGGGCACGCTGCAAAGCCAGATGCGCCTGGTATCGAAAATAGGAATAAGGCCCGCCGCCAAGTACCGCCATCGCCTGGCTCAATGGTGCACCGCTTTTAAATTGCAGGTTTTCAGGATCAAACTCACCGACAAAAGCGGCCGCCTTGTCTGCCTCCGGCAAACTCACCGGTTCGCGGGTAAAGGACAGATAAAAACCATCCTGATTGACAATCGCCGGCAGACGAATTTCTTTATGTTCCGCCAGCCGATAGGCCATCAACACGCTGTCGGTAATCTCCTGGCAGGTGGCACAGTGAATCTGCAGGAAACCGCTATCACGTGCCGCCATGATGTCATTGTGATCCGACTCCAATGTGATGGGTGATGACAGGCCGCGCGAGACATTGATCATAACAAACGGCGCACGCCAGCCGGCAACGGTGTAAACCATCTCCATACCATAGAGCAGACCCTGGCTTGAGGTCGCAGTAAACACTCGCACACCCGTGGTAGCGGCACTGCCTGCCGCAGTAATCATAGAATGTTCAGATTCCAGTGTCACCATGCGCGCATCCATCTCGCCGCGATCGATCCACAGCGACAGGTCTTCAATGATTTCCGTCTGCGGGGTGATGGGAAAAGCCGGCACATAATCTACCCCGGCCAGTCGAGCACCCCATGCCGCGGCACTGTTACCGGTTAATAATTTACGCGTCATGCCCGGCTCCTGAGGCACTGGCTCCTGATGTACCGCCTCCTAAGATACTGGCTCCTGACGTTTCCCGGTCTTTAGCGATGTGCTCCGGTATCGACTCGATCGCCTGTGGCGGGCACTGGGCCACGCAGACCAGGCACCCCTTGCAATGGTCGTAATCAATGTCCGGCAAGCCTTCGTCCGTCACATTAATGGCGCCATCAGGGCAATAAGTACTGCATACCCACCAGCAGCCGCTGCATCTTTCATAATCGATAACGGGCCGCATGGTTCGCCATAACCCTGTGCGCACCTTCACGCTGGTGGCACCGGCATGTATCGCCGGGGCTGAAATCTCGGCTTCTTCAAACGGTAAAGTGATCCATTCGGGTTTTTTATAATCAGCCGCTGAAGGCAGGCCGCTTTGCCTGACGATGCCAGCATACTGACTCATCGCATCAAAGGCTGCCAGAGCAATGTCCAGGTTTTGCTTAACAATTTTTTCACCCAGAGGTTTCAGCTCCTCCATTAAAGCATCGGTGAACACCTGGAGTGATATCACATTGGTCAAAGCTGCGGCAGCGGCTGCGCAGCGGCTGCCTATGTAAGGCAGTTCTGCGCGATCGATTGCTGCTTCTTTAGTACCATCGCTGGCTTCGACACCTTCCCCCGCAGCTTCCATGGCAGGAAGAATTATGATTCTCGCCAGTGTATTTAAACGTTGCGACCAGGTTTCTGCTTTATCGTGGCTATTTATCAGCAGTACAGTATGTTGACCGATACCCTGCATGACCCCGGCAGCAGGCATACCAACCAGCGTATCATCCGAAACAACCACCAGGTCAGGTTGCCTGATAATACCGCGCTCATTAACCGCTGACTTATCTGCTCTAACATAGGCAAAGAGAGGTGCGCCACGCCGCTCAGCGCCATAACGCGGCGCATCCTGCACTTCGTAACCCGCCATGAAAAAAGCAGTACCGAGTATCCGGCTCGCTGTCTTGATGCCCTGGCCACCGCGGCCATGAAAACGTATGCGAAACATCGCCTGCACTCACCTCGTCAAAACAGATTCCAACGGCGAAAACTCATCGCCCTGTCGATGCGTTTACGCGCCATCGCCATGGCAGCATCACGGGGCAATATCTGATCGCGTTTTGCAGTCTGTAAAACTTCGATAGTATTACGACGCAGCTTTTCTTCGATCGTTGCCATCGCCGCCGACTGATTTGCACCCTGGTATTCCATGGCGGCACAGATCACACCACCGGCATTAGCAATAAAATCAGGCACACAGAGAATACCTCTATCATGCAGCATCTTTTCAGCACCATGAGTAATGGGGATATTGGCCCCCTCTACCACCATTTTGGCATTGAGTCGTTGCACATTACCTTCGTGGATCACATCAGGACGCGCGGCAGGAATCCAGATATCACATTCGATATCAATCATGGCTTCGCTGTCGCGCTTTTCACCATCGCTGTATGCAGTAACACTTTTTCCCTCTTCTTTAAGAGCGATCAGCTTTTTAACATCAAGTCCGTCAGGGTTATAGATAGTGCCCTTAGAGTCAGAGACCGCAACTGGTATTGCGCCCTGCTGACTTAAAAAGTTAGTGACATGTTTACCGACAGCACCGAATCCCTGCACCGCAATGCGTGCACCCTGTATATTGAAATCACAAAATTTAAGCGCCTCATCGACTACATGGCTTAAACCCCAGCCAGTTGCGCCGATCTCATCAAGTGGTATGCCACCGACTTCCCTGGGCAGGGCAACCACTCGGTCAATCTCGTCTTTCACCCAGGCCATGCATTCTTCATTGGTGCCCATGTCCGGGGCAAAGATATACTGTTCGACTTCTTTCAACGCACAGGCAAAACCGCGGATAAGCGTTTCTTTCTGCTGGACAGGCATTTTGGGATCACCGACAAGTACCGCTTTGCCGCCGCCGTGCGGGAGTCCCGCGGCTGCATTCTTAAAGGTCATGGCACGCGCCAGCCGCGCGCATTCTTCAGTTGTTACGTCTGACGCCATACGCACACCGCCGATGGAGGGACCTTTCGCCACGTTATCAACCACCAGTACGCCTTTCAGCCCAATAGAAGGTTCATGGACATGAATAACCTTTAATGGACCGAGATCATCAGCAAACGAAAATATATTATCCATATCACCTACCTACTTATCAATCTTACATCAAATACAATTAAAAATAGTAGCAGTTCATTTTTCCCAGAATCAAGTTTACGATGTGTTGACCCTGATCAATATTTCACATTAAAAAACACCCACTTTGTAATGATAACTTTGAAAAAAATGGCAGAGTTTTGCACTTTCCATGATGCAGATCAGCCCCCTTAACGACCTTCACTACACTGCCTGACAATCAATACCATAACGATCATTCAATGGTACCATGATTGGTAACATATACACGGTAGCAACAACAATCCGTGTCTCCGCATTTACTCAGGGAGATTCCCGTCAAAAGGTCATCATTATTGTAAACAAAACTGACATTGTGGCTTAAATTACAAAATGAACAGTTCACATCCTCCGGCAGCATATTATGATTAATATTTTGACCTTGATCAGGAAAAACATATTCAGCACTGACGCAAAGTTTAAATACGTGTATTCTCTTGTTAGATGTTATTATGTTTCAAATTGAAAAGATAAATACTATTGTGAGACTAAATGATGACTCAATTAAAAAATGCTGTGGACGTTGGCGCACCCGATCCCGAACTAAACACATCACCTGTTGCCGAAGAAGGCGACGATGATACAGAAGCCTTACGTAGCGAGGTACCCGGTGAACCTGTTTGTTATTTTAATAATAGAAGTTTTGACACAGGCAGTTACATAAAAAGTGGAACATCTATTTTGAAATGTGAATACGGTATATGGATACCCGCTGGCCCAGGTGATCCTGAAAACCCTTAAAGTTAGTTAGATTATTAAGACAAGAAGGAAGGCAACAAATATTTTTCAGGATTTGCCGTATAGTTTTCGTAATTCTTCTTTTGCCTGCTGCAGGATGCCTTTCTGGTCCTCATGCAGGTTAGTGCCTGCTCGATTGATGTAAAAAACCAGCATCGACATGGCAGAGCGAAACGGTTCTGACTTGCGGCGAGTACTGCTGTCAGCGGATTGTTTTAACGACAAAGCAATTTTCTTTGGGTCTTTCCAGGTAAAAACACCTTCTTCCAGATCCAATGCATCACTTTCCTGTGTAACTTTTGCTGACCAGTGATCAGATAATGGTGTTCTCTTTTTAATCACACAAGCTTTCTTTATGGTTCATATTTTTCTTCGGTGACCCTCTCCGTCAAAATCAGAAAGTACAGCAGGTATTTTTAAATCACTCATCTTAACGCACCAGCAAAATATCACTTTCCAGCGAATTAATCAGCTGCTGTAACATTTGTTCATCCTTTATCAAGCGGCTGTCCTCTGGCAGTACGAACAAAGCCGGTTCATGTTTATACAATAATAAAGTAACCTCATCCAGATTTGAGAAATCTGCAAGCTGGCACAGAGCATATCCGCTGTATTGGCTCAGCATTTGCTCAACATGCTGTTTTGCATGTTCACTGTCAGCAATGATGAATAGTTGATAATTTTTTTTAGCGGCCTGTGATAAAGCTAGATTTAACGCACTGTCAGATGACGGATTCTGCTCATCGTAAACCACAACTACCACATGTTTTAAAAGATGCTGCCATTCTCTGCCAGTGCTTGAATAGACGGCGGGTATGAGCACCATATTCACTTCTTCTGTACGCTCTCTAATAACCTGCGTCTTATGGCCGCGCATCGAACTGAAAGTTAACGATACACTGTGGCTCATAGCTATTTCTTCAATCTGTTTTTTAATGGTTTCTGCATCGGCCTGAAACCTCTGCCTCATCGAGGCCAGATCGATACTGCTTATAGCGGCCGTATGTAATGAAACTTCACGGGTAAATGGCAGATCCACAGCATTTAGCAGATTGATATCTTCGATATATAATGCCTTAATGCCAGCCTGTAACCTGGCCGCAAGTTCAGTGGCCGTGCGCATGGATACCGGAGTGCACCCGGTGGCATCAAGAACAATTAAAATATTTTTATTACTTGAATTCATTTTTTCTGGAGAAATCACGTTTTTGTATTTTGTTGTCATCAGCATAAGTCTTGCGCAACTTATTCAGTTGATCTATTCGCTTTTGCACCAGGTAATTGATCGAGCCCTGAGGGTAATGGTTATTTTTATCTTTAACACCTGCCTCTTTACCCGTCAGCAGTTCCATCATCTGATCAATGGTCTGCACTGAATAAATAGCAAATTTATCCTGTTCAACAGCTTCACGAACATCCGCATGTAACATCAGATGTTTTACATTCTGTTGCGGAATCACTACTGCCTGGTCCCCGGTTAAACCTCGTGTGTTACAGACATCAAAAAATCCTTCTATTTTCTCATTTACACCGCCGATAGTTTGTATCTCGCCATACTGGTTGACCGATCCGGTTACTGAAAAATTCTGCTTGATGGGGACTTCAGAAAGCGCTGAAAGCAGCGCGCATAGTTCAGCCGCAGAAGCACTGTCACCTTCAACAAAACCATATGACTGCTCAAATACCAGACTGGCGGATAAAGATATCGGCTGATCTTTTGCATAACGGTTCGCCAGGTAAGAAGAAAGAATCAAAACACCCTTTGAATGTATCGAACCGCCCAGTTTAACCTCGCGTTCGATATCGATTACTTTGCCCTGTCCCAGTCGTGCTGTCGCAGTGATTCTAGATGGCCTGCCAAATGTGTAATCGCCCAGCTGTATCACGCTTAGCGAATTAATCTGCGCAACTTTTCCACCACTGGTATCTAGCAGATAATTGCCTCTGATTACCTGCTCTTGAACCCGTTCGCGTATCTGGTCCTGACGATATTGCCTGGTATCAATGGCTTTTTGAATATCATCTTCGCTGATCTCCTCTCGTTTTGCCTGTTTCGCCCAATAATCGCCTTCCCTTAACAGATCCAGCAGATTGCCCATGTGCAAGGATAGTTTTTCACTGTCTTCCACCAGTCTTGAGCAATGCTCGATAGTGCGCTGCACCGCATTTTTATTTAATGGCGCGAGTTCGTTTTCTTTTTGCAAACCTGCGATCAAATGTGCGAATAGCTCACTATTCTCATCGTTGCGTTCAATATCTTCTGCAAAGTCGGCGGCCACTTTAAACAATAAACCAAATTCAGGATCATATTGTTTGAGCAGGTAATAAAGCAGGCGGCTTCCGGTGAGCACGACCTTGACACTGATGGGAATAGGTTCGGGCTGCAATGATGTTGTGCTGGCGAGACTGATCATCCTCTCTAATGATTCGATGCGTACTTCATGCGCATGAATCGCTCGCTTTAATCCTTCCCATGAAAATGGTGACATAAGTACTTTGCGCGCATCCAGCACCAGGTAACCACCATTGGCGCGATGCAGCGCACCGGCTTTTATCAGGGTAAAATCTGTCAGCAGTGTTCCGTACTGTGCGATATGTTCCACCCGGCCAATCAGGTTGAGATAACTTGGGTTGTCCTCATAAATAACCGGTGCACCTTTGGTCTCACTATTATCCACCAGCACATTGACCTGGTACCTTGAAAGTGCTGAAAAAATGATCTGCTGATTGTTACTTCCTGATTCTTTTTCTGCCCCGTATTTTCGAAAATCATTTACATTGTCGATAATATTCTGCTTTACAGTGTCGATATAATTTACAACATCAGGCAGTTCAGTGTATTTATCCGCTAATTCAGCAATTGATTGATTGACTACAATCTCCGATACCTCCCGGTTAAGCTGTTTTATCTTTTCCCGGTTATCTTTGTACCATGCAGGTATCTTGTGGATAGTCTCTATCAGCTCCTTTTCAATTTCATCAATAACCTTTTTTATATCTTCCTGTTCTTGTTCGCTCAGTTTGTCAAATTCGTCTGGAGAAAGAACCTTGCCATCTTTCATTGGCCCCAGGGTATAACCGCCCGGCGTACGTAACAGGGCTATACTGTTTTTATCCGCCCTGGCTGAGATATCCTTAAATGCCTGCATCTCCTTCTGATTGTATTCATCCTGAATTGCCCGAGCCCGCGTTCTGTACTCCTCACTCTCGAAAGCAGCAGGTATCGCTACCAGTAAATCTTCAATCAGCTGCAGCATATCAAGCTGTAATTGATGCCCGTAACCCGCAGGAAGTTTTAGTATTAACGGTTTATGAGGTTGGGAAAAATTATTAATATAACACCAGTCAGATGGTGGTTCAGCAGCGGCAGATTCAACAGCCAGGATTTTTTTTACCGTTGTGTTTTTTCCCAACCCGGTTGAGCCCAGCACAAAAAGGTTATAACCATCATGTTTTATACCTATACCGAACTTAAGCGCGTCCATGGCGCGATCCTGCCCAAGGTGGGCATAATCATCAAGATCCGATGTCGTGCTAAATGACAATTTAGAAAGGTCACAACGGTTATATAAATTGTCCACAGCAAGCTTAAAATTATTTTGCTTCATAAATTCTTTAACCACGCAGGTTTAAATACTGAAATCATACACAACCATTATATACAGCAATATTTGCGTTGTAATTTTTATTGATAATTCTTATTTGTTACCGTCAACTATTATTCAAATATAAACATAACTTTACACTAATGCCAGAAACCGGGAAATCGCCATCGCGGAGTTTGATCAGGTGAAGGAAACTGAACCCAGTTATATTTTTTACCAGAGTCATAAGAGTGCCCTGATTGATGCATTTGTGATGCCAGTTCCTTAAGGCGGTTTATTCTGTCGACCATAAGAGGATGTGTACGAAGCAAAACAGGTTCACGCATGCGCCGAGATGGAATAAACATTCTTTCAATCCAGCTTCCCTGATAGTACTCTATTTTTTCAAGTGCTGAAGCCAGCCCCAGTGGGTCATCAGTAAGTTTTGCAGCTTCTATATCAGCATTAAACTCGTGTGTACGTGATAAAGCCATCTGCATTAAAACACTAAATGTGGGAGCCATCATCAGCACGATCAGTAAAGCCCATGGCACTGTTGTATCCGTTAAGATAAACATCGGAATATATATCCATAGAAGAATATATCCGGCAAAAGCCATTATACTGGTCAGACGACTGATAATATCAGCCACCATCATGACGAACAAATCATTACTGCTAATGTGGCTGATTTCGTGTGCCAGCACCCCGGTTAGTTCACGTGGATTTAGCTGTCGAAGCATACCATCACTCAGTGCGATGGCAGCATTTTCATTTAACCCGGTAGTAAAGGCATTAATCACACTGCTGGGAATATAATAAAGCGTTGGGACTTTTTTCAAGTCAGCCCTTTCAGCCAGCGAGGTAATTATTTCATACAGGCGTGGCGCATCGTCAGGATGCAAAATTTTAGCCCTGTGCAGACGTAAAATAAATTGCGGCGTGAGTCGTGGGGCGCTAATAAAAAGAAATACTCCGACAAGCAAAAACCAGACTACGCCTGGAGGACCCGCCAGTAACCAGCCAATCAGGCTCAGTAAGACCATCATACCTGCAAGTAAAATAATAGAATGTAGATAATTACGTACTTTGTAATACATAGGAAATTAGTTACTCATTACTCGATAATTACAATACTACGATTTAAATAAAACCATTTTCATCATGCAGCAAAACCCCTTGATAAAAACATGAGACAGGTCATAAAAAGTCATGCTTAATCATAACCATGATTCAAAGCAATATCACATACTATTTGATTGATACATATCAACATAATCAATGATTGAGTACACCATATCTTGTTTAATGCGCTCAAACAGGTATATATAATATAATGAGGTGTGTTTTTAATCTGTCTGTTCACTATTTTGTAAGACATAAAGGAGATTTGTTATGGCAATTATCGGTATAGATCTTGGAACCTCAAATTCTGCTGCCGCAGTTCTACGTGGTGGACGACCTGTCATCATTCCAAGTACCGAAGGAATCAGCCTTGGAGGCAAAGCTTTTCCAAGTTACATTGCGATAACAGAAAGCGGAGAAAAACTGGTTGGCGAGCCTGCCAGAAGGCAGGCAGCGGCTAATCCTGAAGGCACGGCATCGGCTTTCAAGCGAAAAATGGGGCAACGCGAAAAAATAACTTTGCGCGGTCAGTCATTCAGCCCGGAACAGTTGTCCGCCTTTTTACTTCAAAAAATCAAGCAGGATGCCGAATCTTTTCTCGGTGAAGCAGTTG
>CAVYHW010000104.1:0-5833 GCA_963768215.1 uncultured Gammaproteobacteria bacterium | reverse complement strand
TGTCGAACTTGACTGCTTCGGAAACCACATTGGCATCCCGTGAGCGGTAGAACAGCCAACCTGCCAACGCAAAGCCGGTTATACCCATGGCCACAAGCGGCACGGCGATATTGCGCATCAAGTCCTGGTTGACCACTGCTATCTCGAGTAACAGGCGTGGAAACATAATTGATCCGGCCAACAGCACGGCAGCGGCAAACATACGATTTGCGCCGGGACTCTCAATACTGCGGCGGGCAAAGCTGAGGGTGGTAACGGTGCTCGACACCAGGCCACCCACCATACCGGTAAGGCCGATACCGGCGCTGCTGCCCAGTAACTTGATTAATACATAACCGACGAAGCTAACTAGTGAAACCAGCACCACGATGAGCCAGATTTTATAGGGATTGAGAGCCGACAGCATAACTTCAATAAATTCTGCAGCAACCGGAAAACTGAACAGCCGATCCAGAGACTGGTTGGGCAACACAGGGAGCACGATGAAGGTGATGGTAAGAAACAACAGCACGGCGCGCATCTCGTGCATCTGCACCCGGGCCCGAAAATCTTTAATCTGGGGTTTGGTAAACAGTACACCGAGAGAAAAGATGGCCAGGGCGATAGCCAGTTCAAATGCCCCACGCATGATCATCACACCCAGGAAGAAAGTAAGCAGGGCCGCGAGTTCGGTGGTAATTCCCGGTCCGTGTTTTCGCCCCGCCCAGTAACTCGACAGCAGCAATGCACTCAACCCGGCCAGCACGGCAATGATCAGCCAGGAGTTATCATAAAGAAGTGTCGCGTAGCCGCTTACCGCACCGAGCAGGGCAAACAGCACAAAGTCGCGAATGCCGAGTGTAATGCTGTCCTTATCGCGCATCTCGCGCTCAAGACCAATCAAAAACCCCAGGGCTGCTGCCAGTCCAAACTGGAGAAACAATGAATTAAGATTGGTTTCCATGGCGAGAATAACGGTTAGAGGCTAGTGCCCTGGCAGCGGATAAGCCAACATGCATTATTAATTCACACATCGACTCAGCCAGATACAGGAAAGTATATACAGCCCTCCTGATAAATCAACTTGATAATTCTTCAACTCCCAGCTCCAGCAGCACGCTACCAGAGTCAGAGAAACATTGCCTCTGGCGCTACCCAGGGAGTGGCGCCAGCGATATCTCTCACGATCATCGATATTGCTCATAGGATAAAACAGTGATGTAAATAATCAGACTTTTTCTGAAACAAATACGCCGTGTGCAGCACGATAGCTCAAGGTTATGAATTCAACACCTATATAGTAGCCGGAAGTCTGCCTGTCTGTAGAACGGAAACAACTGACCACTCGGCCAACGGCCTTCAAACCATGAGAATCAATCTTTATCATACAATTTAATGGAATCCTGGCGGAATAGAAAAACTTAAGCCCCATCGGTGACAGGTTTTGAATTTCACCAATATTTTCCCTGAGCTGGGGCCAGCCAGTGAGAAAATAAACCAAACCTCTCACCGGTGTTCTTTTTAAAGCGCGCTTGCCACTACTCGCCTGACGGTTCTTTTTTACCGGTGTTAACGGACTATCACAGACCAGGCAATCAGATAACGCCCCTCCGTGAATCTTATGTTGCGGAATGCTCGCCCGGCAAAATGGGCAATAAGAAGGCTCCTTAACACCATACTGGGCCGCTGTGGTCTGTTTGCCTGATGTTGTGCGTGGACGACAATACTGCCCATTACCAGGCGCTCTGAATTTAAACCGCTTTCTATCATATCTTGCGCGCTTCTCTGGACTGCTCAATACGGCATAAGCTTCATTGAGAAGACTGGCATTCTCACCATCACCACCAAGATCAGGGTGCTGCCTGAGTTTCTGCATGATAGTGCGATAACTTGCTTTTATTACCTCTACCGGTGCATCATGCTGTACATGTAAAAGCCGATAATAATTTCGCTGATTGATACGGGCCATCTATTTAATAAAATAGTGAAGAATACTTCAGTATATAGGCTATTTATCGATGTTTACCCAGTGTAGTTCTAACCAATTTCAAATTATTTTACACTGGCTATAATGCATAGCCCACAGCATCACCCAGGGCACAAACATGACACTGATTGAACTAATAACAATATGTTTTCTCATAATAACCAACAATAAAATTAAAAAAACGGTAATACAACAATGAAGGCGTCAGATCTGTTCGTTAAGTGTTTGGAAGAAGAAGGCATCGAGTACATCTTTGGCGTCCCCGGTGAAGAAAATGCCGATTTCATGATCTCGCTGGAAAAATCTGAGAAAATAAAATTCATTCTCACACGCCACGAACAGGGCGCTGCTTTCATGGCCGAAATTTATGGGCGGCTCACTGGTAATCCGGCGGGCTGTCTTGGCACGCTTGGTCCCGGTGCAACTAACCTTATTACCGGTGTTGCTGACTCCAATATGGACCGCGCACCCATGCTGGCCCTTACCGGACAGGGTTCCTCTCAACGTTTACACAAGGAATCTCACCAGATCATGGATGTGGTGAAAATGTTTGAACCTGTGACCAAATGGGCCACCACCGTTTTACATCAGGACAATATCCCGGAAATCATTCGCAAAGCGGTACGTGTTGCCCGCTCTGAAAAACCCGGCGCAGTCCATATTGAATTGCCCGAGGATATCGCCAAATTAGCAACCACCACCAAACCACTCAAACCACAGCTATTCAGACGCCCAGTAACGGATGACAAAATTATCGACCAGGCATTTGAGATTTTAAAAAAGGCCAAACACCCGGTCATTCTTGCAGGTAACGGCTGTATTCGCCGCCGTGCCAGCAAACAGTTACGCCTGTTCTGTGAAAAAACCGGTATCGGCGTCATCAATACATTCATGGCGAAAGGCTGTGTCGATATGGATGCTGACTACTGTCTTTACACCATTGGCCTGCAATCACGTGATGTTGTCGCCTGTGCACTGGAGGCGGCAGACGTGGTACTCGCACTGGGTTATGACATGGTGGAATACCATCCCAACCTGTGGAATTCTCATGGTGATCACCACATTATCCATGCCGATTTTCAACCGGCAGAAATTGATTCTGACTACCATCCCGAAACCGAACTGGTCGGCGACCTCGCCCACACTTTGTGGATGTTAAATGAACGTGTCGAAGCCAATGGCGGTTTAAACTTTGACCTCTCACACCAGGTTGTCACTCGCAGAAGTATGCAGGAAGAAATCAGCATGCATAAAGACGACGATACCAGAGGTTCTATCCGGCCTCAAAAAGTTTTATGGGACTGCCGCCAGGTGATGGCTGCTGATGATATTTTATTGTCCGATGTTGGTGCACATAAGATGTGGATTGCCAGACATTATCAGTGCCATGAACCCAACACCTGCTTAATTCCCAACGGTTTCTGTTCAATGGGTTTTGCCCTGCCCGGCGCGATCGCCGCTTCACTGGTGCATCCGGACAGGCGCATCCTTTCAATATCCGGTGATGCCGGTTATTTAATGAACGTACAGGAAATGGAAACCGCCAAACGCCTAAACGTCAATATCGTCACCATGATCTGGGAAGACAATATGTACGGTCTGATCGCCTGGAAACAACAAAATGAATTTGGCAAACATACAGACCTGTCATTCGGTAATCCTGACTGGTTAAAACTGGCGGAGTCTTTTGGCTGGTTCGGGCATAAAGTTGAAAACAGCAAAGATTTGATAGATACCCTGGAAAAAGCATTTAATGAAGCAGGTCCAAGTCTGGTTGTCATACCAATTGATTATCGTGAAAATATGATACTAACTGAACGATTGGGTAATATTGCCTGTCCGATTTAATAAAGACAAAAGCTATTCACCACAGAGACACAGAGGGCATGGAGGTTCTTTTTGGTTAATTGCGCCTGCGGCGTACTTAACCAGTTAAAAGCCTCTGTGTCCTCTGTGTCTCTGTGGTGAAAAAAAGAGAGATAACTATGTCAGAACATTTCAAACTTCTTGTCCCCGGTGCAACAGCCGCAGGTTCAATCAACGTTACCGCTCCTTTTGACGGCGCCCATATTGCCAGCATCGAAACCGGTGATGCCAGCGCTGTTGAAATCGCGTTAAACACTGCACACCATTTATTTCGCAATAAACAAAACTGGTTAACTGCTGAACAACGCATAAACGTTTTAGAAAAAGCAGCTGTCATTATGCAATCACGCTTTGACGAACTGGCGATTGAAGCGGCACGTGAAGGCGGTAAACCATTAGTCGATTCAAAAGTTGAAGTAACACGCGCTATCGATGGTATTAAAAATTGCGTAGAAGTGATACGCAGTGAACATGGCAAAGAAATTCCGATGAGCAGAAATGCAGCTTCAATGAATCGGCTTGCCTTTACCACACGCGAACCGATCGGTGTCGTCGTCGCCGTCAGTGCATTTAACCACCCGCTTAATCTGGCCGTACATCAAATTGGGCCAGCCGTTGCCGCCGGTTGTCCGGTTATTATAAAACCGGCTGAAGACACACCACTGTCCTGCTTTCGTTTAATTAATATTTTATATGAAGCTGGTTTACCCGAAGCATGGTGTCAGGGTATTGTGACTAGCGATCATAATGTTGCAAGCCAGCTGGTAGCACGACAACCGTGTTGGCTTTTTCAGCTTTATCGGCAGCGCACGTATTGGCTGGATGTTACGCTCCAAACTAGCTGCTGGCGCACGCTGCGCGCTTGAACATGGCGGTGTTGCACCAGTCATTGTTTCGCACGATGCAGACATGGATGACACCGTTGCCCTGTTATCTAAAGCCGGTTTTTATCATGCAGGGCAGGTATGCGTTTCGGTACAGCGCGTTTATGCAGAAAAATCCATTGCCCGACAGCTTGCAGAAAGAATTGCAGAAGCCGGCAATAAAATGATCATTGGTGATCCCACATTGGCCGATACAGAAATCGGCCCACTTATTCGTCACGCAGAAACTAACCGTGTTGATGAATGGGTACAGGATGCTGTCAACAAAGGCGCCGAACTAATCTCAGGCGGCAAAAAAATTTCAGAAAGCTGTTACCAGGCAACCGTATTATTTAACCCGGCAGACGATGCCATCATTTCACAGAACGAAATATTCGGCCCGGTTATCTGTGTCTATGAATACGAAAATATTGATGAGGCCATCGCACAGGCAAACAGTTTAGATGTTGCTTTTCAGGCCGCCGTGTTTTCGAAAAATATCGACACCTGCATGTACGCCTTTAAACAGCTCGATGCATCCGCAGTAATGGTCAACGATCACACCGCCTTTCGCGTCGACTGGATGCCATTCGCCGGTTTAAAGCATTCCGGTCATGGCGTAGGCGGCATACCGCATACATTCAAAGATATGCAAATTGAAAAAATGATGGTGATACGGTCACCGTCTTTATAGAACCAATTGAAAATGGGATAGCTATAAATATAATTGCTATCTGCAAATCCATTTCAATGGAGTCAGGTATACTATCCACGGAATTCACAAATACTTATTCATGAGCATATAGTGATTTCTAGATTTCAATAAACTGGAGTCCCAAACCATCATTTTCTGTTCTTACTATTTCCATTGTTACCACCGGAAGATAATCGAGTTCTCCTTGAACCTGACCCTGGATGATTTCTCCTATGGGTGGCATGGTAGTTGGCTCCACAAGTATAAATAAGCCACTATCTGATATATTTTTGGTTAAACTATTATCTCGCCAATATCAGGATGTGAAATTTTGACGTCTATAGCTAACGGATGCCTTCGGTGTTTGCGTCTGTTATCCATTCTATCAACCAATTGTAACTTTATATCAATATGACTTTATTTTCAGTTTCGTTTTCGCATAAC
>CAVYHW010000103.1:0-43655 GCA_963768215.1 uncultured Gammaproteobacteria bacterium | reverse complement strand
CGGTAGACAGGTACCGGCCGGCTGCAGCACCTTTCCCCGGGGCAGGATGTGGCGAACCAGGAAACTCTCCAGGCGATCCCGGGGCGCCTGGCGCTGCAGGTGCAGCGCGCCCCGCATGGTTTCCAGGATCTCGCCGTACCGCACGCCCGAAGGACAGGCGGTCTCGCAGGCCCGGCATCCGAGGCATAGGTCCAGGGGCTCCAGCACGGCGGGCGAGACCGGCCAGCGCCCCTCCACCAGTCCACGCATCAGGAGAAGCCGTCCGCGAGGCGATTCCGCCTCCACACCGGTGGTGAGAAACGTGGGACAGGTATCGAGACACAACCCGCAGTGAATGCAGGCGCCCAGCAGTCCGTCGATGCGATCCCCCGGCAAGGCGAGCGGGTCTGCCATCGTCACACGCCCCCGGGATGCCGGCCGGACACCCAGGCGCCGCGGGGATCCAGGGCCTGCTTGAGCCGGAGCAGGATGGCCCGTGAGTCCCCCGGATCGAGGCCCCACGCATCCGCTCGAGGGTGGGACTCGGGTGCGGCATCCATGTGAACCTGTCCCGATCCTGTCTTCGCCCAGCTTCGTGCCGCATCCAATGTATCCGCATCGGGCCGGTGCGAGTATCCCCACCAGAGATTTCCCGCCAGCAGATCCACCACCCAGGAGCCCGGGGTCCTGGGGAACCGGGCGGCGGCATGGGACGGAAGCACGCCGCCCCAGCCTCCCCCCTGTTCGCCCGCGCCCAGCCGCTCCAGGTGTTCCAGCCTCGCGTGCACCGCCTGCGCGTCCAGCACCTCATAAGACCAGTTTCAGGCGTTGCCTGATATTATCCTGTGCCATTTGATTACCCTTTTTAAATGTCGAAGACTGTTTTTCAGACATTAGTGGGTTACTTACGGATAACATTAATTTGTTATCTATTTGTAGTGCAGAAATAAGTATTTTTCCACCTTTTGCGATGGGTTCGATACCATGATAGATGGCATTTTCCGCCAGCGGTTGAAGACATAGTGATGGAACCTCAATATCGAGTAAGTTTTCATCTATTTGCCATTCTGTCTGTAGTCGCTCACCCATGCGCAATGACTCTATATCGAGATAACATTTTGTTAGCTCAATTTCATCACCCAGGCAGTTCATATTACGTTCACTTAAACTGGCGCGAAACAGATCAGAAAGATCTTCAATGGCTTTTTCTGCGGTTTCAGGCGAAATAGCAATTAAGCTGGCAATGGTGTTCATACTGTTGAACAGAAAGTGAGGCCGTATTCGTGCACGTAAGGCCTGTATTTCAGCATGGCTCTGTGCTTCAAGGTTTAGTCGCCATTGCTGCTGGATGTAAAAATATCGCAGTAAAAGAAAATAAATGACGGCGCTAATAGTCATTACCCGTAATAGAAAGAGTGTATCCAGGGCATTATCATTAAATTCAAATGCTGTATTGACCAGTAATGTGACGAGCAGGCTGACGCTCATCATTAAACAAAAAGAGATAAGCAGACAAAGATTTTGTTTTTGTTTATGTAGCCAGTTACGTAACAAACACAGGGCGGCTGAATTTAATAGTGCAATCCACAACATTAAAAATGAGGACAGTGCCAGATAGTCCCAGAACTGTGAACTACTGGAAGAGGCTGCAAGGGCAAATGTAATGGCGAGTATTTCAGTGAGTAATACCACAGCAAAAAGATTACGTACATCACAAAAGTCAGGAAGTAAAGCCTGTGCTAGCTGTGTATTATTGTTTGATGTATTATTCGCAATGTTTTCAGGCATTTACATTAAATAGTCGAGACTGTATGGAAAGCAAGCCAGAGTGGAGACAAAAGACCATCTTTTAGCAATATTTTTTGGCTAAAAACCATGTAGAAGTCAGCGTTTGATATACTGCTGAGAAATTATTCAATAATAAAAACCACAAATAATCATGAGTGCTAAAAAAGAACAATCTAATTCGGTTAACAACTCGGCAACAAATTCAGCCATTAATTCAGCCATTAATTCAGCCTGGGGTGGCCGATTTAGTGAACAGACGGATTCATTTGTGGAAGCATTTACCGCCTCAGTTCAGTTTGATCAGCGTATGTATAAGCATGACATCGCCGGATCGCGTGCGCATGCAAAAATGTTAAACAAAATTATGGTGCTAAGTGATAAGGATTTAGCTGACATTTTATCTGGGCTGGACATGGTTGAGCAGGAAATTAGCGACGGCAAATTTGATTGGTCAATAAAGCGCGAAGATGTGCATATGAACATCGAAGCTCGCCTGACCGAACTGGTCGGTGATGCTGGCAAACGTTTACATACCGGGCGTTCGAGAAATGACCAGGTGGCGACAGATATACGTTTGTACTTACGCGAACAAATTGATTTCATTATTAATGGAATACAGCGATTGCAACAGGGTATGCTGGACATTGCAGAACGTGAAGTAACAACTATTATGCCCGGGTTTACCCATTTACAGGTTGCACAACCGGTAACCTTTGGACACCATATAATGGCCTGGTATGAAATGATGAAACGAGATGCCACGCGCTTTGCTGATTGCCAGCAGAGAATGAACATGTCGCCACTGGGTGCAGCCGCACTGGCCGGCACCAGTTATCCGATTGATCGTGAATTTACAGCCAAAGAGCTGGGGTTCACTGCACCGACACAAAACTCCCTGGATTCGGTAAGTGATCGCGACTTTGCTATTGAGTTTTGTTCGGCAGCGGCGATATTGCTCACTCATCTGTCACGCATGTCTGAAGAGCTTATTATATGGTCTTCAGCGCAGTTCAATTTTATTGAACTGCCCGACCGCTTCTGTACAGGTTCTTCAATTATGCCGCAGAAGAAAAACCCGGATGTACCTGAACTGGTGCGTGGTAAAACAGGGCGCGTCAATGGAAACTTAATCAGCCTGTTGACCTTAATGAAATCACAGCCGCTGGCCTACAATAAAGATAATCAGGAGGACAAAGAGCCTTTGTTCGACACGGTTGATACCGTATTAGCCTGTTTGCGTGCTTTTGCCGACATGGTGCCGGCGATTAATTGCAAACGCGAAAATATGTATAAAGCGGCGAAACAGGGATTTTCTACCGCGACCGACCTGGCGGATTACCTGGTTCGAAAAAACCTGCCATTTCGTGATGCTCATGAAGTCGTTGGAAAAGCCGTTGCTATGGGCGTTAATAGCAGTAAAGATTTAAGTGAGCTTTCACTTGAAGAGTTGCAGCAGTTTTCAGATAAAATTGAAGCGGATGTGTTTAACGTTTTAACCCTCGAAGGCTCGGTAGAATCACGTAACCATATTGGCGGTACAGCGCCGGAGCAGGTAAAAAAGGCTATTGCGTTAGCTCGTAAATCGTAGTTATGGTTTTTGTAATATGTAGTTAATTATTTAGTTCAGCTTTTAGAATTGAAATAACTTCATTAGTGGTATCACGTAGCTCACTCAGTATCTGATCTGATATTTCTGTTGAGCCTTCACGACTTATTTTTTCGATAGTTTCTGCTTTTTGCGCCAGGTCAAAAGCGCCAAGACTTCCACACGAGCTTTTCATTTTGTGGGAAATGTTAAATAAACTGCCAACATCCTTATTTTCTATTGCTGCTTTAATGCCATCTAACTGTTCAGGAATACTTTGCAGACTCATCTCTATAATGTCTTTAAAAGACTCCCCCATTAGTTCTTTCATTTCGGCGAATGTATTAGCATCCAAAGCAGTTTGTGACATGTTATAACCTTTATAAATTACTCTTTATTTAGACGTGAACCCATGTCGCCGACTAATACGGCTTCGGGGACATTGGTTTTTAATGTTGAAACGATGTTGATATAAACACCGGGTACGGCCTTGAAAGAAACCCATAGTGTATTTAGTTTCATATCAATATTTGCAAATAATATTTCATTACTAAATTGTTTGAGTGCAAACTCAATATTAGCCAGTGTGTCTTTTATGTAACATTCAGGTCTGGTTTTAAGTTTTGGAATAATCATTAATATATCGCTGACCGGCCCGCCCTCATTATCACGTGTAGGCGCCAGTTTCCATAGTGGCTCTGCGGGATTAAGATTAATACTTAGTTTTAAATCTGTGGTATCCATAATTAAAACTGCATAGCTAATAACGTTAATAGTGATAAATAATAGACAAGTTGCCAGATAAAGGCGAACTTATTTTTGTTATAGTTTGAAACGCTTAGTAATTGTCAGCTATGTAAAATCTCATAATATTTCTGTAAGCCATTGGCGAATATGATGAATTTCCTCTATACAGACCGCATGACTCATATCATATTCGTACCAGTGTACCTCAAAATTATTAGCCTCAAGCTGCTCCATGCTCTGTTTTCCATATTGATAAGCGACCACTTCATCCTGTCTGCCGTGCGCCATAAATATGGGTGTCTCGATAGCGCTATCACTTTTTTCATCTTCAAGGGTTTCAGGTAAAGCCAGATAAGTCGACAGGGCCATAATTCCCGCCAGTGGTTTCGGATAACGACAGCCACAGTGCAGAGCAATGGCGCCACCCTGAGAGAATCCGGCCAGGACAATTCGGTTAGAAGATATGCCATTAGCTTCCTGCTCTTCACAAAGCTGTTTTAAAATCGCCGATGATTCTTTTATGCCTGCTTCATCCTCCTGTTCAACAATAGAAAGGCTGCTGATGTTGTACCAGCCTGACATTTGATACCCCTGATTTATCGTAATAGGACGAATCGGTGCGTGCGGAAAGATAAAACGAATGGCAAAATATGATGGTAATTGTAATTGATCAATGATTGGTACAAAGTCGTTACCGTCTGCGCCTAAACCATGCAACCAGATAACAGCGGCATCAGGGTGTTCCTGTGTTTCGATAATAATGGAATCAAGCACTGTCATAATGTTTTCTACTGGTTTAGTTTAAGTAATATTGCAATAATAACCGTAAAGCAACAATGAACATATTCTACAGGTTAAATTCGGTGAAAATTTTAATCATCCTTACGGCATTAATGTTATCTGCCTGTGGCATGCAAGGTGATTTATACCTGCCTGATGACAGGCCTGCAGAAAACACTGGCGCTTCAACTCAAACAGGTAAATAAAGAGTACAAAGTTTCTGGGTAAGTTACCGATGGATTATTTCAATTACAAAGATGGTCGCCTGTGGGCAGAAGATGTTGACATTGCAGCCAAAATCGACAAATGGGGAACACCCTGTTATGTTTATTCTCGTGCGACAATCGAGCGGCACTGGAAGGCGTTCGATAAAGCGCTGGGCGAGCAGCCACATTTAGTTTGTTATGCAGTGAAAGCAAATTCGAACCTTGCGGTGTTGAATGTGCTGGCAAAACTGGGGTCCGGTTTTGATATAGTTTCTGCAGGTGAGCTGGAACGTGTGTTACGTGCGGGTGGCAGCGCAGATAAAGTAGTATTTTCAGGTGTTGGTAAAACCGCTGAAGAAATGTCGCGTGCGCTGGATGTTGGTATTCGTTGTTTTAATGTGGAGTCGCAGGCTGAGCTTTACCTGCTGGAGCAGGTGGCAAGTGAGAAAGCTATGCAGGCGCCAGTGTCACTACGAGTTAACCCTGATGTCGATGCAAAAACACATCCTTATATTTCAACGGGTTTAAAAGACAATAAATTTGGTATTGCCATTGGTGATGCGCCTGAGGTGTATCAATATATTATGGACTCTGCACATCTTTCAGTGCAGGGTGTTGATTGCCATATCGGTTCACAGTTAACAGAGGTTACACCGTTTGTTGATGCACTGGATCGAGTGCTGGCACTGGTTGATCGCCTGGCAGATAAAGGCATTAAATTACATCACCTGGATTTGGGGGGAGGCCTGGGGATCCGTTATCAGGATGAAAACCCGCCTCTGCCGGAAGAACAGATACAAGCAATATTGCAGCGCCTGGATGGCCGGGAGTTTGAAATACTTATCGAACCGGGACGCGCCATTGTTGGTAATGCCGGTATTTTATTAACCAGGGTGTTGTATCTAAAGCATAATGAAGACAAAAATTTTGCGGTAGTTGATGCGGCGATGAATGATTTAATGCGGCCGGCTTTATATAATGCCTGGCAGGCAATCGGGCCGGTTGTGCAAAATTCACTGGCGCAGACGAAAATCTATGATGTGGTCGGACCGATTTGTGAAACTGGCGATTTTCTTGGCAAAGCAAGAGAGCTGGCCATTGAGCAGGGTGATTTTCTGGCGATACGTTCAGCCGGCGCCTATGGCTTTAGTATGAGTTCAAACTATAATTCTCGCCCACGTGCTGCTGAGATTATGGTTGATGGTGACAAATATCAACTTATCCGGCAGCGAGAAACGATAGAACAGCTTTTTGCCAACGAATTCTTATTAGATGACTGACAATAGAGTAAGAGATGTCGTTACATATAGCATTTCCACCTGATTTTCTTTATTATATTTGCTAGTCTTTGTCAGTCAGAAATACTGATATTTTGGAGTACTACATGAACTTTTTGAAAAATCTATTTGTCTTTTTGTTAATGCTGGGTATATGTGCACCGACTTATGCTGCAGTTGGTGATATTGGACCAGATTCTTGTGGCGTATATAATGATGGAGACAAAAAGGATGGAGATAAAAAAGAGGGAGAGGAAGAGGAAGAGCCGGATTGCGAATAACCCTGGATTTACAAGGGGTCGATCGTTAAGTTGTTTGAAATATAAAATTAAAACATAATTATTACTATTGAGGAGTCGTATGAATAAATCTAAAATGTTAGTTGCTGCTTTTGCTGCAAGTCTTGTGTTTTCTGCCAATGTTAGTGCCGGCAAACCTGTAGGTATCACCGGTAGTATGATGGATGTAACTGTTAAACACGATGGTAAGGATGTAAAGATTGCGCGTAATCAGGACAATAAAAATACGGTAAATCCTGCATTTGCAAAAACATCACGTCCATGTCCTCCTTTTTGTATTCAGCCAGCAGTTTTAGCACCGGGTGTTGAAACCATTGCTGAAGTTGAAATGATTGATTATCTTTCCAGGATGAATGCTGGCGATAACACGATTTTAGTTGTTGATTCACGCACACCTGACTGGGTGAAGAAAGGTACTATTCCTGGTGCAAAAAACCTTCCATGGACAAAATTAAATCCGGCGAAAGGTGCTGACCCGGTTTCTATTCTTGAAATCATGGAAGACGAGTTTGGCGTGACTGAAAGTGAAGGCCTGTTAGACTTCAGTAAAGCTAAAACACTGGTCATGTTCTGTAACGGTATGTGGTGTGGTCAGTCGCCAAATAACATTAAAAACCTGCTGAAATTTGGTTATCCAGCACATAAAATCAAATGGTATCGTGGTGGTATGCAGGACTGGGAAATCCTTGGTTTAACTACGGTTCCAGGGAAATAGCAGTAATCTAGTATTTTTCCAAACACTAGCTATTTGACGAAAAAGCCGCCTCGAAAGAAGCGGCTTTTTTGTTCTTTGTATTAGCTTTGTCTGCATTACAAACATTGCAATGAAAGGATTTTACCTCTAATAATCAAAGAGATTTCAGTTGTTCAATAATAATGCTCGGCTCCAGGCGATTTGTGTAATCCATATCTGCAAAAGCATAGCGAATGAAGCCATCGGTATCGATAATATAGGTAGCCGGGATCGGTAGCTCAAAACTGTTATCACCATTATGTCCGGGGATATCAATTTGCCATGATTTATAAATGGATCGTAGAGATTCAGGCAAGGTAAAAACCAGGCCGCACTGTTTCGCCAGTTTGTTTCCGACATCACTTAAAACCTCGAAAGTAAGTTGTGACGCACTGACCTGATCAACAGATTTATCAGGCGTTTGAGGTGAAATGGCTACCAGCTGGCCGCCTGCGGCGATGATTTCAGGCAGGTTATGTTGCAGTGCATTAATTTCAAGATTACAGTATGGACACCATGCGCCACGATAAAAACTGATCACCAGTGGTCCATTAGAGAGAAAATTTTCCAGTGAGCGTAATTCATTAGTTGCATTCGGTAAGTCAAAGGTCGGGAAGGTATTGCCTTTGCTAATAGACTGTTCGGCAATGCCGGTAGCTATCAGGTCTTCCATTTCTGACATCATGGTATTAAGCGTGTCCTGAGGAATTGTTGGGATCATTTCATCCTGAAATGATTTAATGCTTTCAGCGAGTAATGTGTTGCTCATGATTTCTCCGACAGACAGATAGTTAGACGTTTGACTAATAATAACATAAGTGTGACTATTAGCAACAATTTAAGGTATTACACCAGATAACTTGAATATTTAATATGAATTCTGTAATTTGCGTGTAAACTACTGTTATTAAAGGGCGTGCTTAATATAAAAAATAATATAAAGCCGAAAGCTTCAAAAGTTTCTCAGATCTTTATTTACTATGTTTTTTTGATTTATCAGGGGTAAGCGGTAGCTGGAAGGTTAATGGTTATTGAATTTACAAAAATGCATGGCCTGGGCAACGATTTTATCGTTATCGATGCGATTTCCCAGACAATAAACCTGAGTGCAGAGCAGGTAAGAGCCATGGCTGACCGCCATTTTGGCATTGGTTGTGACCAGCTATTGCTGGTAGAAAGGCCAACAACGCCAGCCGCAGAATTTCGATATCGAATCTTTAATGCCGATGGTGGCGAGGTCGAGCAGTGTGGTAATGGTGCACGCTGTTTTGCTGTGTTTGTCAGGGAAAAGGGTTTAACGACAAATACCGTTATCCCGGTAGAGACTGCGGGCGGCCTGATTGAACTGAAAGTTGAGCAAGACCAGGTAACAGTTGATATGGGTGTTCCGGCGTTTCAGCCAGAAAGCTTGCCATTTATGGCTAATAATCAGGCAAAAAGCTATTCACTCATGGTGAATGGTGCTGAATATGCTATAGGTGCTGTATCAATGGGAAATCCACATGCTGTTTTACAGGTGGATGACGTTGATACAGCAGATGTTGAAACAATAGGCGCAGCCATAGAAAGCCATGAACAATTTCCACAACGGGTGAATGTTGGCTTTATGGAAATTGTTAACCGTGGTGAAATTCGTTTGCGTGTTTATGAGCGTGGTGCGGGGGAAACGCTAGCCTGTGGCACGGGTGCTTGCGCAGCGGTAGCCGTGGGGCGTTTGCTGGGTAAATTAGACGAGCAGGTTACGGTGCATCTCCACGGCGGCAGCTTAACTATTCGCTGGCAGGGTGAAGGTCAAAGATTATTGATGACAGGGCCGGCAACAACGGTTTTTCAGGGGAAAATTAATTGTGAGTAAAATAAAAACAGCAACAAAAACAATAAAACAAAAATTAAACAACGTAGATATATCAACTGAGCGTGAGCAACAACTGGCAACAGATTTAGAGCTCATCACCTTGTTACGCGATAATCCCGATATTTTACAGCGTCATCCGGAATTACTTATTGTACTAGAAGTGCCGCATCAAAGTGGGGCAGCCGTCTCATTAATCGAAAGACAGGTTGATGTGTTACGCCAGCAAAACCGGACACTGGAAAATCGTTTACGTGAGCTGATGGATGTGGCGCGAGATAATGAACGTTTAGCTAATAGTCGCCACAGGCTGGCAATCAATTTACTGGCGGCACGCGATCTCGATGATGTAATTAGCATCGTACTTTCAGCATTAACGGATGAACTGGCGGCAGATTATGCAGTAATAAAACTTTTTAGTGATGATAAAGAGTGTATTGACCAATCATCCGATTTATTTGTTGATAAGAGTGATGAATCATTAAAAGCCTTTAAAACGATGCTCGAGCATAAAAATACTGTTTGTGGAAAATCGACACAGGAGCAGAAAAGATTTTTGTTTAATGAAAACGCCGAGAACATTAAATCTGTTGCCATCATTCCTTTAGTGGCTGGTGCCAATCTTGGTTTGATTGGACTAGGCGCCAATAATATAGAACGCTTTAAGTCATCCATGGGAACAGATTTTCTTTCGCAGATTGGAGACCTGGTCAGCGCTTCGATAGCAGTACACCTTGAACGTTAGCCTGGTATTTTTCAACGGCTAATGAGCACAGAAACACTCAATACTGAGCTGGAAAGATTTTTTAACTATCTGCAGTCTGAACGCCGTTATTCTCCACATACGGTTGCAGCATATCGTCGTGATATAAATCATTTTATCCTTGGTCAGGGTCTGGACGGAGAGCAGCCTGTTGACTGGGACAATATTAAACAGCCGGATATCAGGAAATGTGTCGCCAGATTACATCGCCAGGGATTGTCTGGCAAAAGCCTGCAACGATGGCTGTCATCAATACGAAGTTTATTTAAGTTTTTGTGCCGTTTTCATCGCGCCACGCATAATCCTGCTGTCGGTATTCCCGCACCAAAAGCGGCAAAACGTTTACCCAAAACACTAAATGTTGATGAAATAAATCAGTTATTGAACGTTAACACGGACAAAACAGAGTTAGACGAAGACAAATTAACAGGTAACATTATTAGAACAAGGGACTGGGCGATAATGGAATTAATGTATGCCTGTGGCTTACGTTTGTCTGAACTAAGCGGGCTTGATCTACAGGACATAGACTGGCAACAACAGGTCATTCTGGTAACAGGTAAGGGTCAGAAGCAGCGCCGTATACCTTTTGGGCGAAAAGCAAAAGAGGCATTAAACAGCTGGCTAAAGCAGCGGCTTATCATTACCAAAGAAAATGAAACAGCGGTGTTTGTCAGTCAACGCGGGAGCCGCTTAAGCAACAGTAATATCCAGAAGCGACTGAAAAAAATGGCATTAACCCAGGGCTTAAATACCAATGTCTATCCGCACATGTTACGCCATTCATTTGCGTCACATATTCTTGAGTCATCCAAAGATTTGCGCGCGGTGCAGGAACTGCTTGGACACGCTAACTTAAGCACAACACAGATATATACACACCTGGATTTTCAACATCTCGCCGATGTTTATGACAGCGCACATCCTCGTGCAAGAAAACAAAAATAGTTGTCACAGAGCCTGCACGACTAAATTATAATAAGGTCACATTGCCTGTAACAGACCTTTGAGATAATAATGCTAATTACCTTGTCACCTTCAAAAGGTCAGGATTTTGAAACGCCTGGCCTGTCAAAAAAATACAGTAAACCCACAGACCTGAAAGACTCAGAACTGCTTATAAAAGAGTTACGGAAACTTAATAGCAAACAGTTGCAGGAGTTAATGACGGTCAGTGAAAACATCGCACAATTAAATGTTGATCGCTACAAAACATTTAACCCGCCATTTACAACAAAAAATGCCAAACAGGCATTGTTTGCATTTAAAGGTGATGTCTACAGCGGCCTTGATCTTGAAACGTTTACTGAAGATGATTATGCCTATGCGCAGGACCACTTAAGAATCCTGTCCGGCCTGTACGGCTGTTTAAGGCCGCTGGATTTAATTCAGCCGTATCGACTGGAAATGAAAACAAAGCTAAAAAATGATCGTGGTGAAAACCTGTATCAGTTCTGGGACGATCGTATTACCAAAAGCTTAAACAAAGAGCTTAAAAAACAAAAAGAATCCGTGCTGGTTAACCTGGCATCTAATGAATATTTCAAATCGGTAAAGCCAAAATTACTGGAAGGCCGTTTGCTAACAATAAACTTTAAAGAAACGAAAGACAGTAAAACGCGCGTTGTAGCTATTTTTGCCAAACGTGCTCGCGGTATGATGGCCGATTATATTGTCCGTAATCGAATAGAAAGCTCGGAAGATATCAAGAAGTTTAAGCAGGGAGGTTATAAGTTTAACAAGTCATTGTCAGATAATAAGCAGTGGACTTTTGAGCGTCCGCAACCTTAACGATCATCTTTAGTGCAAACGATTTGATTTATATCAAAATCAGCAGTTTATTATTGTTGTATGTTTTATTTATATGTGACTTATTGAGGGTGACAGGCAATGATTTTAAACAAAGTTGTGGTTATAGCGGCTGCCATGGTTATAGTGACATCATTTTATACACCGTTAGTACAGTCGGCAGAATTTAAAGTTAATTGCAGTTCTGTCAGTGACTGTATAGCGAAGGGCGATAAGCTGACTAAGAAAAGAAAATTATCACTGGCACTGGAAGCTTATAGAAATGCTATAAAAATGGATGTTGAAAATGTCGATGCATGGCGCAAGTTCGAAAAAATCGTTGTTCGCATTTCAGAAGAAGGCGGTTGTTGATTATTAGCCCCTGATCACTGGGGAATCATAATATGTCCGGTCAACGAATGCTGAGCTTAGGTAAGCAATGGCCTTTCTGGGTCAGCGGTGTCTTTGTCGGCATCGCTGAAATCATGAACTATATTGTTCTGCACAAACCCATTGGCCTTACCACCGGGCTGGTCGAAATGACAGCTGCATTTGAACAGACCGTGGCCCCGGGCATCGACTGGTGGTCGCGAGCATACGATCCTAATGTGCACTGGATCATTATGGGTGTGGTTATTGGCGCCTGGCTGGTTGCCCGTGCTGAGGGTGAATCTCGCGGCTGGGTCAAATACCCGGCTAAAGAACTGGTGCTGGCTTTTATTGGTGGTTTTGTTTTCAGCTTTGGCACACGTCTGGCTGCCGGTTGTACCACGCATCATTTTCTTGGCGGTCTGCCGTCAATGTCGACAGCCTCTCTTTTGTACCTGACCACGATACTGCCTGCCGGGTTTGTCACTTTTTATCTGATGAGCAAAATGCGCATCGGTCATGTCTTTAAAGGTCAGGAAAACAGGGCTACTTCTCAGCTCGGTCAAAAGCAGGGTGGAAAAATGGCGCTTGATGGTCTGGCCTGTGAAGCCAGCCAAAATTACAATCCGAACCGTGACTGGCTGCGTGTTTCAATTTTGGTGCTGATGTTTGCGTTTTTCATGAATGCCATTGTTGGTTCATTTGTTTATGGCACGGACGATGGTGTGTTTGGCTGGAACTATGCCATTAGCGCGATTGGCTGGGGCATGGCAGTCTGGTTATTGCTGGTCGGTCTTATTGCCGGCGTTGGTATGGCGAAAACAGGATTTGGTACCGAATGCGCTTTTATGACGCCAGAGATATCCATGGGCCTGGAACATCAGGAGAATTTCTTTGAGTCGAAATGGAAAATACCGGGATCAACACGAGTAATGTTTCGTTCTATGTCACCGTTTACCGCCATCTTTATTGAGATATTGTTGCTATGGGGCAGCAATCATGATTGGCTGGCAGTTCTTTGATATTAAACTGCCACTGGGCATGAATCCGAGCTGGGTGTTATTGCTGGGTGCTGCCTGCCAGGGTTTTGGTTCTGTCGCCATGATAGGTTGTGAAATCCGCACCTACATGCGTTTGGGTCTGGGTTACATGACAGCCGTTGCTGGCTTTCCCCGGCTTCCTGCTCGGTTACCTTGCCGTACACGCTGTACTCGGATTTCTGGGTAGACCTCGCACGTGAAACAACCATCACCAAAGTTAAACATGTGCCTGATATTTTCAGTCATGACCCGACCATACAGGCGCTGGTCGGTCTGGCCTATGGCCTGCTTGTTTTTGGATCTGCTGTACTGGAGCATTAAGCGCGGCATGCGTCTAACAGGATTCACTTTAAACAGTTGATGACACATGCTAATGATGAACTGACGATTAAGTACTTTGATCGTTATGCCAAAGATGTCAGGTAGTCAGAACGGCGAAAAAGCGGAAGATAAAAAAGCCGGGGATACAGATTACGGCGACCGGCTACTGAAGGTGTCTGATTTGATCAGTCGTCGAGAATTATTGTTGCTTGTTGTGGCTTCAATCCTGTCGCCGCAGAGGCTGTTTTTGCTGGCAGTAATCTGCACAGTACAGGCATTAGCTGGTCAGAGTTTCAGTCACAAATGACAGTACTGGCCGAGGCTAACGCAAATGACAGTATCGATCAACAGGCGGTTGTAGAGTCTGGAATGTTGTATTTAAAACAGCTTGATATTGACCTGGCTGAATTTAAGCATGCTGTTGAGGCTTGCTATGAAACAGGTAATCGCTACTGGTTATGGCAGCGGTTGATCAATGAGCGAAATATTAATGGTGGTATTCTTAATATAAATAGTGACCAGATTGTACAATTGCATGACCATCCGGGAGCAACCGGTATGGTGCGAATTATCAGCGGTGAGACAGAAGTCTGGTTGTTTGATGAAGTGAAAGCAGGGAAAGGAAAGCAGGGAAATACAAAAGAAAGCAAAAGTGAAAATGCTGGAGAACAAGATGGTGTGGAGCAGGGAAGTGTAGAGTTAGTGCGTGTATCACATCGTGTACTGAGACCCGGTGACATGGCTGTATTAACACCAGAGAAGGGGAATATTCATGCGCTAAGGGCGGTCAGTCAGCCATGCAGCATGCTCGATTTTTTTATTCCGCCTTACCAGAGAAGTCAGCGAAGCTGGTATGAACCTTTTGCAGATGACTGGTTTGATAAAGAGAGAATTGCCTGCCGAAAAATTCCACAGCATGCCTATACGAAAGCATAAGTGTTTTAATTGATAATATGATTTTAATATTAATTACAGAGAGGTAAGTTTCATGATTACAAAATTACTTAAACAATTATTCACACCGGTTCTTGCAATAACTTTGCTGAGCGCATTTTCAACTGCTGTTAATGCAGATGACTGGTCGAAGTTAAGCTCGAAAAAACAAACTAAACTGGGTCTGTATATGACTACCGAGCAGGCTTATAAGCACACAACTGCAAATATGGATAAAACGCTTTTTGTTGATATCCGAACCCCTTCAGAGCTAAATTATCTTGGCGCGGCTACAGTGATGGATGCGCACGTGCCACTGGTGTTTATGGATACCACTGGCTGGGATGATAAAAAACACCGTTACAAACGCGCCAAAAACAAAAACTTTGTCGCAGACATCGATGCGGCACTGAAGAAAAAAGGATTGGGCAAGAGTGATACAGTTATTCTGATGTGTCGTTCAGGCAAACGCAGTGCATCAGCTGTTAACATGTTAGCCGATAAAGGCTATACAAAAGTGTACAGCGTGGTTGATGGTTATGAAGGAGATAAGGTCAAAGAAGGTGAAAACAAGGGCAAACGTATGAAAAATGGCTGGAAGAATTCCGGTTTGCCATGGACTTATTCACTTGATAAAGACTATATGTATTTAACTAAATAATTCGTTTGTTATTTCTTAAAGAGAGGCCGCGGTTTAGCGGCCTTTTTTAGATAATGATTTATGTAAGCCATTTGTGTCGCTGAATGTATCAGTTTATTATTTATTAGATGAAATCAACCGCCACAACTAAATCCGCAGAACAGACCGTTGTATTAATGGCAAGTCTTGCTGTTTTCGGTATTGCCCTGTTTGTGCAGCAGTCTATCGCCGGATTGCAATATTTAACGTTTGTTATCGGCGTTGGCCTTGGCGTTACTCTGATGCACGCCGCTTTCGGATTTAGCGGTAGCTGGCGAGTGTTTATTCGTGAGCGTGACAGCAGAGGGGTGCGTTCACATATATTATTGCTTGGACTGACTTCGCTGTTTTTTTTTCCTGTAATTGGCCAGGTTTTTCCTTCTATTGAAGCCGGTCCGGCACTGGCTCCCGTTGGCACTTCGGTGATTGCCGGTGCTTTTCTTTTTGGTATTGGCATGCAGCTGGGTGGGGGCTGTGGTTCCGGCACACTGTATACCATGGGACAGGGACAGGTAGACATGCTGATTACTCTGACGTTTTTTATTGTCGGCGCCACCGTGGGTTCGGCTCATTTACACTGGTGGCTGGCATTACCGGGTTATGAAAGTATTTCTGTGATTGAAACTTTTGGCTGGTGGCAGGCGCTATTGTTACAGCTTGTGGTGCTGGCTGTGCTGTATGCGTTGGTCAGGTTTCTGGATTTCAGACGTAATGCAACAACTCACCCTGTAGAGTTCTCTGTGCCAGCAGAAGAGTTTAGTCAGCGTTTGATTCATGGGCAGTGGCCTTTGTTATGGGGCGTATTTGGCCTTGCGCTGCTGAATCTTGCTACTCTTGTTGTCGCAGGGCACCCGTGGAGTGTCACCTATGCTTTTGGTCTGTGGGGTGCTAAATTATGGGCCGCGGTCGGTGGTGATCCCGGCAGCTGGCCTTACTGGAGTACTGGTTATCCAGCGTATTCATTAAATAGTAGTGTGCTTGCTGATAACACATCGTTGATGGATTTTGGCATTATTCTGGGTGCACTGCTGGCAGCTGCGCTGGCAGGCAAGTTTGCACCGGCAATGAAACTTCCTTTTGTGAGAATTTTTACTGCCGTCGTTGGCGGGTTGTTACTTGGTTATGGCGCAAGGTTGAGTTTTGGCTGTAATATTGGTGCACTGGTTGCTGGTATTTCAAGCGGCAGCCTGCACGGCTGGTTATGGCTGGTGGCCGCTTTTTGTGGTGGTATCGCCGGTGTGTATATACGCATCTGGCTTAAGCTTGATAAGCCGATGGAGCCTCAGTCGTAGTAGTGAGGCATGGGGGAGTGAGACATGAAACATAAACAGTCAAGTTTTATCTTCGGTGCAGCGATCAGCGCAGCAGCTATTGCCGTTGCCGTTGACCACACCCGGCAACGATTGCCCGAACCTGACGTGAAGCTAGCTGAACAACTGGCCAGTCAGCAGGCAGTCATAATTATTGATGAAGGAGAAGAGCTACCAGCTGAAAGTGATGCTGATTGTAGCAAGCCTGCTTCTCCCGGCAGGCAGGCATCACCCTGTTCATTGTAGCCAGCACTGATGAATAGCACTTCTGAACATGAATCTTACTGGTCGTTGAAGCTGCTTGCGGTATTGCAACAAATGGCAGAACAGAAAACCAATGCGGTTTTAATGCTGCTGGCAAGTGTCAATCATCTGCAGCGGCAATGCCGTTACCCTGAAGCCGGATTACTTTTTGCGGGTAATCACTGGCGTACTTTTTATCACTGCCATGAAGAAAAATCGATGCACGTGAAAGAACATGGTCACTTTCATTTATTCACAGATATTGGCAATCAGGCCTGGGCACATGTGGCCGGTTTAAGTATTGATGCAGAAGGTCAGCCGTTGCAATGGTTTGCGGTTAACCGCTGGGTGACAGATGGCCCCTGGTTGGAGAGTGAAAAATTTCTTACACAACTGAAATATGCGGCAGTGAATGATGATGATAATCTCGCTGGAAACTGGTTGGCCGCTATGTTGCAGTTTTATCATGATGACCTGCTCGAACTACTGATAAATAGAGATATGCAAATGCAGCAAAACTTAAAGGGACATAGCCGAGCAGAAATACTAGAAAATCGAGACATCTATACACTGGCTACGTCATCAATTGATCTACAGTCCAGACTCGAAAAACACCTGTTACAAAATCACATAAATGTTTCTGTAACCAACAGTAGTAAAGAAAATATTCAGCAAGGAGTCTAGAGTGTTCAAGCAGGCAGGCATATTATTGTTACTGGTTTTATTAATGTATGGCCGTGGCGCAATCGCTCTTGATTTACCCGGCCCACTGGTCGATACCGAATGGCTAGAGCAGCACCTAAAGGAAGTGAAAATACTGGATGTACGTGAAGATATTGAAAGTTTTACCCGCAAAGCAGTGCTGGTTAGGAAACGATTTACCGGTGACCTTAAATTACGTCGCACAGGCGCGCATATTCCCGGTGCTGTGCTGGTAGATTTTTTAAACATACGTACCAGCAGAGAAATTGATGGGCGTAATGTCAGGTATCTGCTGCCCGAAAAAACCGAGTTTGAAGAATTGATGCAATCCTGGGGTGTGAACAATAATGATGCCATTATCATTACAAGTATGGGAACCAGTAATACTGACATGACCCAGGCCACACGATTGTACTGGCAGATTAAATATTTTGGTTTTGACAATGTTGCGATTCTCGATGGTGGTGTTACGCAGTGGTTGCTTGAACAAAAACCGGCAAGCATCGAAAGCAGCGTGGTGAAACCGGGAAACTGGCATGCAATTGAAGAGCGTGAATCATTGCTGGCAAGCAGTGAAGATATTTTAAATGCAATAAAAGATATTAATACCCAGCTGGTGGATACAAGAAGCCTGGGATATTATCTGGGCGCACTCAAGCGGAGTTATGTGCGCAAAAAAGGCCATATTCCGGGCGCTAAAATTTTTCCGAATGAATTACTTACCACCGCAGGCCCAGCAATCTATTTCACTGACGCGGAAGAGATACATCAAATGGCAGATGAACTTGGCATTGACAGCAAAAAAAACATCATCACCTACTGTAATAGCGGGCAACTAGCTTCTGCAAGCTGGTTTGTTTTCAGCGAGTTGACGGGCAATAAAAACGTCAGGCTGTATGATGGCTCCATGCACCAGTGGGCGCTGGAAAAACGGCCTGTTGTGAAAATGAAAATGGAGTAAGTGATTTGTTAAACTTGTATAAGTGAAATTTTTCCGACAGTTTTTAAGGATGAATTTATTTAAAAGAACTATAACAGCATAAACCTGAATCATGTTTGACAGTAAAGTTTATAATGATGGTACCTTGATCGTTGGTAAGATGAGTGGCGTTATTGAGCTACAAAGTTTTATCAATGGTATTTTTTGGCAAATTGACAGCAGAAATGTTGGTGAAGTGAAAGAAGGATTCTCTCAGCTTTATTACGACGATGATGTGCAGTCAGTTGATGTGACGGAAGAAGATGTTAAAAGGATTGCTGAATATAATACCGGTATAGGGGCAAATGTTGGGCGATTTCGTACAGCCCTGGTGTTAAGCCATCCAAAAATCATTCAACTTGCAAAACTGCATCAGTCGCTGGCAAAAGCGCATGGGCTTGAAATTGAAATATTCGAATGCCTTGAGGATGGTTTTGCCTGGTTGGCCTGTGCTAATCCGGATCCGGAAAATATCAAGTTATAGCCGTTAAGCAGTAAAATTGGTGCGCCCGACTGGAATCGAACCAGCGACCTTTGGCTTCGGAGGCCAACACTCTATCCGGCTGAGCTACGGGCGCATACAGAAGACGGGTGATTCTATCACGTCTTGAAAATAGCCTCGCTTTTTCTAGCAATTCCAGGAAATCATTTTTAATTGCAATTAATTCGTCGCAAGCTAATCGTTTTCCGTTGTATCTACCAGTGATAAGAGGCATTGTATTAATAGCAACACCATTGTGTCACTAATTTTTACAATAATAAAACTATAAAGAGCGCATTTTGATCAATTATTACCCATCGGTAATAAATTTAACTGTTTTTGAAATGGACCTGTAAACAAAATGACAGTTTGTGTCGAAATTAATTACACAATATGTCTTTATTTGATGTAAATGCGAGTAAAAACTGGGATTGATCTATACAGATTTTCAGTTTATTAAATATTAACAATCACTTACAAAGGCTGGCACGTAATATGCTTTTATTTGCTTGTTACAAAAATTTAATAAAATGAAAAAATGAGGTTCGAAATGGAAGAAAATATTAATAAAGTTCAGAAGCATGAAGATACTAAAAAGTTGTCTTTTGTCGTTGCGGTTTTGTCGATATTTGTCATCGTGATATTCGGGCTGATTCCAATGGCTTAATTTAAGATATCATGCTTATTTTTTGTGTTGCAGGCCATCTAAATTTTTTCTGCTATACTTTTTATTTATAGCAGTTAGGAGATAGTTTCCACAACATTTTATATGTTGAATTGCTGGTTTGTTATATGTTTTCAGAGGGGTATGTTGCCTCCCCTGAAATGGAGTTTACTGTCTAGGGCATTGGCCGGGAGTAAATTAGACGATGCTCGATATTTATAAGTCAGTTTATAATCTTGATGGACAGCCATTCCGCTTAAGTCCGGATTACCGTTTTTCCTTTGGGCATCAAACCTACAATGATGCCAAATCGTATTTGAAATACGCGATTAGCCAGGGTGAAGGTCTTGTTGCTATTACCGGTGCACCTGGCACAGGTAAAACAACATTAATTGCTTCATTGATAGCAGAGGTTGACAGGTCAGAGGCCCAGGTCGGCGTTATAACCAATGTGCAAATGGATTCCAGTACACTGTTAGCCATGGTTACAGACGCATTTTCTTTGCATATAGATCGCTCGGAAAACGCAATGCGAGTATTCAAGCAATATCTAGTTCAGCAAAATGAAGCCGGCAGGCGTGTTATTTTAATTGTTGATGAAGCGCAGGGCTTGCCTCCCGAGTTATTAGAGGAGTTGCGACTATTTTCCAATCTACAGCATAATACGCAGCTGTTAATGCAGATTTTTCTTGTTGGCCAGGAACCTTTGATGGATCTTATTCGGTCCCCAGGATTAGAGCAGTTGCAGCAACGTTTGATTGCAGCAGCAGAACTACAATCTTTAGACCTTGAGCAAACAATTGGCTACATCTCTCACCGATTAAAATGTGTTGGTTGGAACAATGATCCTGCTTATACAGATGAAGTTTGTAATCTTATACACAAGTTTAGTAATGGTGTGCCCAGGTTGATAAACCTTATTTGTCATCGTTTGTTTTTACATGCGGGCCTAAATAACAAACACAAAATAGGTGGCGGTGATGCACTAGTAGTGATTGTTGAATTACATAAAGAAGGTTTGTTAACGCCCGTTGCAAGACGTGCATTAGGAGAATATGTAAACGGCCTGAAACATTTAGCGGCTGTCTGACAGACTGGTATTATTTAATTCTCGAGCATGGCTTTGTTCTGTGTTTACCGGGAAGGACCTTGATAAAAAAATAAGGGGCTGTCTTAGACAGCCCCTTAATTATTAGAGTACGGATTTTTATCAGCTGGTATGACGGTATTGGTTCGGTTTGGTCGGCATTATTTATTTTTCTGCAAACTGGATGAATGGATGAAGATGGAAGCAAACAATATATTTTTAGAATATGGTAATGATAATGGTGCTTAGCTGGTTATATTTTTAAGAAGTGCTAATATTTTAATCAATATATAATAATACATGGGGCAATAAGTAGTCACCATGGAATTTTTTATTTTGGGAATATGGTTGGTTGCTATATATGGGCACCGTAAAGTTTTTTCGTCATTCTACAAAACTATTCAAATATTACATACCAACAGAATTTGTTGCTTTAGGCATAATTGAATTTCTGATATTGATTGGTTCTCTTTATCTGTCCTTTGAGATCCGGTTCTGGAATTCCGAATGGCAATTTAATTTTGATGAATTCATGCCTAAAGCGTTGGTATTTGCCATCGTTTTACAGCTTAGCATGCTGGCATTTGGCGTTTATCAGCGTCAAACAGGCCGTTTCCTAAACTTGCTGATGTTGCGTATTGCCTGTGGTTTGTTACTTGGCATGATTCCGTTGGGTGTTAGTTATTATTTTGTACCACAGTTCTTCCTTGGGCGTGGATCACTGTTAATAGCTGTTTTTTTAAGTTTTGTGTTTGTTTTCGTGGTTCGACTCTTTTTCAGGCATGTAGTCAAAGAACAAAATATGTGGACACGTGTACTGGTGCTTGGCGCAGGTAATAGAGCAAGGAATATACGCAATGCAAGAAGCACAGGCGAGATTCGAGGTATAAATATTGTTGCTTATGCAGCCATGCCTGGAGATGAAGATGACAGCAGTGGTAATACTATCACGCTGGATGTGCCTTTGATTGAATATGTGGAAGAGCATGATATCGATGAAATAGTGATTGCACTTGATGACCGGCGTGCAAAAGGATTTTCAACAGAAGAACTCATAGAATGCAAAATGAGTGGTATCAACGTGCTGGACCTGGTGACGTTTTTTGAAAGACGCGCGGGTAAAATTCGTCTGGATATGTTACATCCCAGCTGGTTTTACCTTTCAGAAGGGTTTCAAATTGGATCAGGAATGTTTCGTCGTATTGCCAAACGTGTTGTAGATATATTTGCGGCTTTGATGATCTTGCCTGTTGCGTTGCCTTTTATGTTGATTGTCAGTCTGGCAATTATTATAGAAAGTGGTGGTCGTGGTCCGATCCTGTATAGCCAGACGCGTGTTAAGCAAAATGGGTTACCTTTTAAGATATATAAATTTCGTAGCATGGTGACCGATGCTGAAAAAGACGGTGTTGCTCAATGGGCGTCAAAAAATGATTCACGCATCACCAGAGTAGGCATGGTTATTCGAAAAGGCCGTTTAGACGAGTTGCCCCAGTTATTTAATGTATTAAAGGGCGATATGAGTTTTGTTGGGCCGCGTCCTGAGCGACCACAGTTTGTAAAACAGCTTGCCGAAAGAATACCTTTTTACGAAGAGCGTCACAGGGTGAAACCAGGGTTAACAGGCTGGGCACAGATATGTTATGCCTATGGTGATACAGAGGAAGATAGTGTTGAAAAGCTGCAGTATGATCTGTATTACGTCAAAAATTACAGTATATTGCTGGACCTGCTTATTTTATTACAGACTGCTGAAGTGGTATTACTAGGAAAAGGTGCACAGTAGTTTATTCGGGTCGTAAATAAGTCGCTCTGGATAACGTCAGGTATATGATTAGTGTGTTGAATTTAGGATTTTATAGCTACCTGGGAGCGACTATTGCATATGGCTTTTTTGCCTTGCTGCTATTATTTAGCTGGCGTGAAAGTCTGCAGGGAAAGTTGCTGTTTATTTCAATCTTTATCAGTGCCTGCTGGGCGTTGATTTCTGTAAAAATCTCACTTCATCATGAATCATATCTTTTAGCTTACCAGTCATTTGAGATTATACGTTATATTGCCTGGTATGTGTTTTTGCTGAAGCTGTTTGACGTAGTGCAGTCAGATGTAAAACAGCCGAATATCAGTTTTCAAAAATTTATCCGCCGGGCGCTGCCTATAAGTGTTGGTTTTGCAACACTGTTGTTAATCAACGAAATATTAGCTGACTTTTATTCTTTATCTGGCCAATATGTTCTTGGTATGACAGGCAATGTTTTACTTTCTCTTATTGCGTTGGCAATAATTGAACAGCTTTTTCGCAATACATCAGCACGTTCTCGCTGGGCAATCAAATATTTGTTTATTGGTGCGGGTGGAATATTCGCCTTTGATTTTTATCTATATACCGATGCTTTGTTGTTTAGAAGTGTTGACCAGAATTTATGGGCTGCACGGGGAGTAGTGAATTTAGTTGCCGTACCCATGTTAGTTATATCTTCTGCACGAAATAAAAACTGGTCGCTAAATATATTTGTTTCCCGAGATATAGTACTGAATACAACCGTCATTGTTGGCGGAGGATTTTATCTGATGGCCATGGCTGGCGCCGGCTACTATTTAAGAGAGTTTGGTGGTAGCTGGGGCAAAGTAGTCCAGGTGATGTTTATTACTCTGGCTGTGGTTTTTTTATTTGTTGTTTTGTCTTCAGCACAGTTTCGAGCAAGGATAAAAGTTTTTTTAGCTAAACATTTTTATAAGAACAAATATGATTATCGCATTGAGTGGTTACGGTTAACTGAAGATTTAAATGATAATGCAAAAAATAAGGACCATTATCAAACTGCTGTTGAAGCTATAGCGAACATTGTAGATGCTCGGGCAGGCCTGTTATGGCTGCGTGATGAAAAAGGCATATATAAGAACGTTGGAGCCTGGCAGACCAGATATCTGGGTGATGTTATTGCTGGTGATTCTCCATTGGTCCAGTTTCTTAAGGAAAAAGGATTTGTTATTAATATAAAGGAATTTGAAAACCATGCGGATGAATATATTGGGTTGTTGTTACCTGAATGGTTGGCAAAGCTTGATCAACCCTGGTTGATTGTTCCATTACATGATACGGATACCCTTCTAGGGTTTATTGTATTAACTAAACCACTTGTTGAGCATCCAATTAACTGGGAAGACCGTGATTTATTAAAAACGGCAGCAAAACAAATCACAAGTTATTTGACTATTTTAATGACGTCATCTCAACTGGCTGAGGCTAAGCAATTTGAAGTGTTTTCTCGTCTTTCAGCTTATATGGTGCACGATTTAAAAAATATTGCAGCTGAACTGGATCTGGTGGCAATCAATGCTAATAAGCATACCGGTAACCCTGAATTTATAAAGGACGCATTTGGAACAGTTGAAAATGCAGCAACAGATATCAATCGTTTACTGGCACAGTTGCGAAATCGGCGAGCACAGGATGAGAAGAAGGTTCTGGTAGACCTGCTAGAGCTTGTCAAAGAAGTAATAACTTCAAAACAGCATCTATTGCCCAAACCAAAACTTGATGTGCGCTCTGAACCTGGTTCGATTACAGTACAAAAGGGCCGGCTTTATAATGTACTTGCCCACTTAATCGATAATGCACAGCAGGCGACGGACGATGAAGGTGATGTTATTTTAACGATATCAAGGACAGGAACGATGCATACAATAAAAATTAGTGATACCGGCCATGGTATGGACGAAGATTTTATTCGTAATCGTCTGTTCAAACCTTTTGACACAACGAAGGGTAATGCGGGTATGGGTATTGGTATGTATGAGGGCCGGGAATTTATACGACAACTGGGTGGCGACATTGAGATTCAAAGCAAACCCGGAAAAGGGTCTATAATCATATTACATATCCCATCTAGTTTATCTCATGATAATGATATAAATAACTTATACGCATAAGTGATGGGGCGCTTTAAACATTAATTTTGAGGAATTTGAATATCAGATTATGGCAGAGAATACGTTAAAGCCACTGTTGGTTGTCGAAGACAATCCCGGATTACAGAAACAACTAAAATGGTCTTTCGAAGGTTGCCAGGTGTATATTGCTGGCGATCGCGCTTCTGCTATTGAGTTGCTACAACAACATAATATGCCGGTGGTTACTCTGGATTTAGGCCTGCCACCGGACCCGGCGAATGCCAGTGAAGGCCTGGCCGCATTAAAAGACATTTTAAACCTGGCACCACATACAAAAGTTATCGTGGTGACAGGTAATGACGGCCGGGAAAATGCATTATCAGCGATCCAGCTCGGTGCTTATGATTTTTATCAAAAACCAATCGAACCCGACGTTTTAGGTTTAATAGTAGATCGTGCGTATCAGCTTTATGAACTGGAAGAGGAAAATCGACGATTAATGTCAGCTGGCCGTGAATCACCGTTAGATGGTGTTGTCGGCGCCAGTGACGCAATGTTGGCTGCCTGTCGACTGGTGGAAAAAGTTGGACCGTCAGAAGCAACATCGCTAGTGCTGGGTGAAAGCGGTACAGGGAAAGAACTTTTCGCTAAAGCCTTGCATGACTTAAGTCCTCGTAAAAACAAACCTTTTGTGGCGCTCAATTGTGCGGCCATACCTGACAATTTACTTGAAAGTGAACTTTTTGGATATGAAAAAGGTGCGTTTACCGGCGCAGTAAAACAGTCAATAGGCAAAATTGAGGACGCCAGTGGAGGCACCATTTTCCTTGATGAAATTGGTGATATGCCATTGCCATTACAGGCAAAGATGCTACGTTTTTTGCAGGAGCGTGTTATAGAACGCCTGGGTGGCAGAAGCACTATTGAAGTAGATGTACGGATCATTTGTGCAACTCATCGCCACCTGGCCGAAATGATCAAAGATGGTGAGTTCAGAGAAGATTTGTATTTTCGAATTAGTGAAATTGTTATTGATATTCCACCACTGCGAGATCGAGAAGGTGACAAAATATTGCTGGCACAAACGTTTCTAGATGACTTTAGTAAGAAAAATGGCCGTAGTTTTCGTGGCTTTAGTGAGTCGGCGCGAGCTAAGCTTGATAATTATGAGTGGCCGGGCAATGTTCGTGAACTGGAAAATCGTATTAAACGTGCGGTCGTGCTTGCTGATGGCAAGCAGGTTACAGCAGCCGACCTTGGTTTTTCCGAGCAGGAGAATCACACAACATCGTTAGATTTACGCAGTGCCAAAGAACAGGTGGAGCGACAGATAATCCAGCGTGCGTTATCAATCTACGATAATAATGTTACTCATGCCGCCGAGGCGCTGGGTATTAGCCGCCCCTCTCTATACAGCCTGGTCAAGAAACTTGATATGCCGGAGCTTGGAAAGTAAGCAACCTACACTGCCGGTTTATTGAAGAATGCTATTTTCAATAGACAAAATAATGATGTATCGGATTATTTGTTAACTATATGCTAGCGACTGCAGGACAGTTCCGGCGAGATAAAAATAAAAAATAGTTATAGATTCTATGAAATTAAAAGAAGTATTTAATTTTATCTACTACTATAACATTTAGGCTCATTGCTGTTAAAGCTAAATTAAAGTTTTGAGTGGTTGTAAAAATCTTTTGCGTGCCGGTGAATTTATTCATGGGTGTTAAATTAATTTTATTAAGAGTGATTGAAGTATGAAGGATCAGTTATTACTAGTTTATAGCTATCTGCACGGGATTTGGGGATACAGGTGGTCAGCACTTGTCGTCGCCTGGATTATTGCTTTGTTTGGATGGGCTACTGTATATGCGTTACCTGACCGGTTTACGGCACAGACAACCTTACATATCGAGACTAAGTCAATTATAAAACCTCTTCTTAAAGGACTCGCTGTAGAGTCAAATGTAAAGTCCGGGCTTGCTATCATGACCCCGCTTTTATTGAGCAGGAGTAACCTGGTAGAAGTTCTCCGAGAAACAGATATGGACCTGGATGCCAGTAGTCCAGAGGCTATGGATCTTATTATTGAAAGATTTGCCCGTTCGATTACATTAAAACAGCGAAAAAAAGCCAATATATACGAGCTGAGTTATGAAGGTGATTCTGCGGAACGCGCCTATAAGGTTGTTTCAAAATTGCTAAACACTTTGATTGAAAACACATTAAGCTCTGCGCGTACTGATACCGCAGAGGCGCAAATATTTCTTGATCGACAAATTGAAGAATATGAAAAGCAGTTATCTGAAGCAGAACAGAAGCTGGCTGAGTTTAAGCGGGTCAACCTTGGCTTAATGCCGGACAATAGAGGCGGATATTACAGCAGGCTGCAACGTGAACTAGGTGAGATAGAAGGTATTCGTTCAGAATTACAGCTGGCAGAACGAAGGTTTTCAGAAATGAAAAAGCAATTGCAGGGTGAAGCACCTTTACTAAGCAATAACTATGGCACAAAAAAAGTTGTGAAATTACGGAAATACCGACAGCAGCTTGAAGCCCTGTTGACACGATATACGGAGCAGCATCCTGACGTTCAGGCAGTGAGAGCGAACATCGCTGATACCCTGGCAGATGAAGGTGTTGCTGGTGAAGAATTTGCCGATATAGGTACAGGTGAAACAGTTGAATATAATCCCGTTTACCAGGAGTTGAAAGCTGATATTCACAGAGCAGGTGTTGAGGTAGAAACGATGAAGCTGAAGCTTTTGGAAAAGAAAAAAAGTGTAGAGATGCTGAAAAAGTCGGTTGATATTATTCCAGATGTCGAAGCGGATCTTGCAAAGCTGAACCGAGGTTATGAAATTACTCGTGAACGTTATCTTAGCCTGGTAGAAAGACGAGAATCAGCTCGACTTGCTCAGGAAGTTGGGCAAAGTGGCAACAATGTTAGTTTCCAGATTATAGATCCTCCACGAGTGCCAACGAAAGCATCCGGACCTAATCGTTTACTTTTATTAACAGCAGTTTTTTCTGTAGCAATAGCTGTTGGACTGGGATGGGGTTTTATAAGATATCAAATAAAACCAACATTTATTTCTATAAGTCAGGTAAAAGACAAGTTCGGTCTCCCGGTATTAGGGTCTGTCGGCCTGTTTATGACAGCTGAACATAAAAGAAGGCGAATGGTGCAGTTAGCTTCCTTTATGCTGGTTTTTTCATTGCTTGCAGCTTCTTATGGCGGTGCTATGGTTTATAGAGAAGCAGGCAGTGATATGGTTAATAATTTAATATCGTTACGGAGTTCAGCGGTATGAGTGCAGAAAATACAAATCAAAGAGCATCAACAATCGCGCAACTAGTTGAGGCGGGTAATAGTGTCACTGGTAAAACAGGTAATGTTGAGCCTGCCAAGACGGTTAAGAGTGTTGAAACCAGTCTAACTGGTGACGATAAAAATAAAGTCAATGTATTAGACCGATTAGTAGCTGCGAATATGCTAGTGTCAGGGAGCAGACTCGGCCATGAAATACAAGATGAATATCGCAGGATCAAACGACCATTAGTATCCAATGCTGTTGGCCGACATAAGACAATGGTTGATCGCGGTAACGTGATTCTTGTGACAAGCTCTTTACCTGGTGAGGGTAAGACCTATAATGCGGTAAATCTGGCCCTGTCAATTGCGCAGGAAAAGGACAATACAGTTATGCTTGTGGATTGTGATGTGGCCCAGCAGGGCGTAAGCAGAATGTTTGGTATTGATAAGCGCCCTGGCCTGGTTGATGTTATGGAGAATGATGATTTGAGCATTGGTGATGTTTTGCTTGAGACTGATATTCCTAATTTGCGTGTTGTATCTGCCGGTAAGCAGAATGAGTATGTTACAGAGCTGCTAACCAGCCAGCGTGTGGGCAATATAGTTAATGAAATGACTAGCCGCTACAGTGACCGTATTATTATTTTTGATGGTCCTCCATTGTTGCCAGCACCACAGACCCAGATTTTAGCTGGAATGGTCGGACAGGTCGTACTTGTTGTTGAGGCGGGGAAAACTTCCCAGTCAGAAGTTGAAGAAGCTCTAGAGCTGATTCCTAAAGAACAGGCAATCGGCCTGGTGATGAACAAAAATGAAGGGTTATCTAACCGTAGTAATTACTATGGATATCACAGTTCAGAAGATGACAGCCCGGAAGATAATGATACCCCCTAAAATTAAGGGTGTTAACTTTATAATAATGACCAATAATGACCAATAGTGGCCTATGACGAATGCTTATACAAAATGCACTGACGGTCGATGTTGAAGACTATTTTCAGGTATCGGCATTTGCTAATACTATTGATCAGAAAGAATGGGAGAACCAGCCCTTACGGGTAGTAAATAATACTTACAAACTTCTGGATCTGTTTGATGAGTATCAGTTTAAAGCGACATTTTTTATACTTGGCTGGGTAGCTGAAAGGAAGCAAGACCTGGTGCTTGAGATAGCCAGGAGAGGGCACGAAGTGGCCTGTCACGGCTATAGTCACCAGCTTGTTTATAATCAAAGCCCTGATGTTTTTCGCCAGGAAACAGTGCTCGCAAAAAAAATCCTGGAAGATATTACTCAACAGCCGGTTCTGGGCTATCGGGCTGCAAGCTATTCTATTACTGAAAAATCACAATGGGCACTTGATATTTTAGCTGAGAGCGGTTTTATTTACGACTCCAGTATATTTCCTGTACGACATGATCGATATGGAATGCCGGATACGCCCGAGCATCCTTACCGGCTGACGACACCCGCAGGTCATTCCATTATTGAATTCCCGCTGTCTACTGTAAAAATTATTAATTATAGTTTGCCAATTGCCGGTGGCGGCTACTTTCGCCTGTACCCGTACTGGTTAAGCAAAATGGGATTGAAGCAGATTAATCGTCAGCAAAAGCAATTCATATTTTATTTACACCCATGGGAAATCGATCCAGATCAACCGAAAATAGCAGCTAGCTGGTTTTCACGTTTCAGGCATTATAATAATCTTGATAAGTGTGAATCCAGACTGAGAAATCTTATGGAAGATTTCCAGTTTGGAACAACCAGGGATGTTTTGAATACGCTTGGTCTGACAGAGGCTGCAGATATAGCCGTGTAGTTAATCTCCTGTACTTATTTATTATTTTATACTGAGTGATGGCATTGACAATTCACAGGTGAAAGTTTTCTAAAGCCTTCCTGATAACGCTGCGCGATTTACCTTCCATCCCAGTGACCAAACTACGGCATTTACGTCTACGACCGTCCTTGTCGGCTATGCTAGTAGAAGACTAGGTACCCGATAACATCTGGTGCAGCAGTGCCATTTGTACCAGCATACGATTGCGCGCCTCGGCTATAATGATGCTACGCGGCCCATCCAGAATATTATCAGTAACGGTGACACCTCGGCGAACCGGTAGGCAGTGCATGAAACGACAGTCACTTGCTGCATTAACAAACCACGGCTCGTCTACACACCAGTCCTGCAGCTCGGATTTGATACTGTCTTCGGTGCGCCGATTTCCATAGTGATGTGCAGATGCCCAGGAATTGACGTATAGAACCTGGCAATCCTGCATCGCACTGCTACGGTCATCGGTCTCTGTTACCGAACCGCCACTCAGTGCAGCTGCCTGACGCGCCTTGTCCATAATGGCAGCTGGCAGTTCAAAACCCTCTGGCCTTAATACTGTAATATCCATCCCGCGTAGAGCGGCCATATGCACGGTTGCTGCTGGTACTGCAAAAGGCAGTGGTTGCGGATGCCAGGTCCAGGACAGTACGAATTTCCCATTATTGGCTGGTATAGCCAGATCATCCATGGTTTTCCAGTCAGCCAGGCTTTGGCAAGGATGATTGATTGCTGATTCCATGTTGATGTATGGTGTGTCCACCAGTGATATTAATTCACGGAATTCACGATCAGCAAGATCATCATCAAGGTTTTCTCTTTTTGCAAACGCGCGAATACCGATAGCATCGCCATAGGATGCGATTACAGGGACCGCCTCGCGAATATGTTCGGCTGCAATACCATCCATAACAATGCCTGAACGAGATTCGAGACCGTGAATCGACATTTCCGGCGAAACGACAAAGGTACCGCCTCCCATTCTGGCCATTGCTGACTGGAACGAGATTAGTGTTCGTAATGAAGGACTCAGGAACAACAGTGACAGGACTTTACCTTCGAGAGCCCGCGGTTCGGGATTAATATCCAGTCTTCTGGCAAGTGTGATAAGTTCATTGATTTCGCCGATACTAAAATCAGCCAGGTCATTAAAGAAGTTCATATTTGATTCGTGTCCTCACCAATACGTCAAAAATATATTGCAGCTATCCCCAGTTGTCAATCTAATGTTGATCAATCTGGTTGCCTGATAAAATCCAGGTGGTCACATAAGTTCCCTACTGGTAATCTGCTTAGCAAGCAGTTGTTCGGCTTCGTTTCTGCCAACAAAAGGTTTGTCTTGTTTGAGCAGTTTTTTAAGAATTTGATGACCTTCAATATTGTTACCTGATTTAATTAAGGCGACAGCATAATGGTATTGAATTTCAAGGCTATCAGGTATTTGTTCCATCGCCTGCTCTATCAAACGCTGTCCCTTCACCGGCTGTTTCTGTTGAACCAGGATCCAGCCGTAGGTGTCTAACACAGCGGGATTTGTCTGTGTTAATCGGTATGCTCTTTCAGCAAGGTCCAGTGCTTTGGGGTTTTCTTGAAGTGAATAAAGCCACGCCAGATTATTCAGTACGGAAACATTTTCAGGTTGCTGCTTAAGTATTTTTTCGTATTGCTTGATAGCGCTGTCATTTTCTTCTGCATTTTGGTATGCAGTCGCAAGGAAAAAGCGTGTTGAGTCGTCATCGGGGTGCGCCTCTAGCCATGTAAGTAGTGGTTTGACAGCATCTTTAATATTTGCAGTGTGCTGTGATGTGGTAAATAATCTTATTGCCAGCGCTGCCGTTTGATGATATTTCCATGCAATACTGAAAGCTGAATGGGCTTTTTTATTGTCCTGCTTGGCCATCCATGTGTTGCCTTCCAGTAAATAACCGATAGAAAGTTCTGGTTTCTCTTTCTGCAGTTGTTTTGTGTATTCAAGCGTCTTATCGTAGTTGCCTTCTTTAAATTCTGCTTCAGCCATTAAGCTCATGGCGAAAACGTGTTTGTTCTGTTTGTCCAGGACTTTTTGAAGATGTTCGCGTGCCTGGTCCAACATTCCCTGGTGTAAAAAAGCTTCACCAAGCAAAACTTGTGCTTGTGTCGATTCAGGTAATTTATTGATCAATTTATTCAGTGGTTCAAGAGCCTTGTTATACTTTTTCTGCATTATTAATGCTTTTCCTTGAAGCGCTAACAGTTCTACATGTTCAGGTGATCCTTTTATGGCTTCCTGGATGTAAATATTCGCTTTATCAGGCTGGTTTATGCGTAAGTAGTAGGTGGCAAGAACTATACGGGGTTTCGTTTCAGTTGGCGCAGCATTACGAGCTCTTTCTAGCCAGGACAGCATTTCATCGGTATTGTTTTGTTGTGCAGCCAGCTCTGATAGCGCCAGCATGGGTACAATTCCACCCGAGTTTGCTTCTATCAGATCGTTAAACAGTACTTTAGCTTTGTCAAAATTGCCTTCCTTTACCTCAAGGCGGGCCAGTCCCATAGTGGCGGAGGGCAGCTTTTCCTGTAGTTGAAGAGCTTGATTAAAATACGAGCGTGCCTGTTGTCTTTTATCATTTAAAGAATACAGGCTACCATTAAGCGCGATAGTGTCCGGGTCCTTCGGCTTGTTTTTTAACATCATATTTGCGACTTTAATTGCTTTGTCTATTTCTCCAGATTTCAAATAGGCTGATACACCAAGTTTCCGGGTTTCCTCAGTATCTTTACTTAGCTTGTGAAAAATTTTTATCTCACTTAGCGCGCGCTCCATTTGACCTGTAGCTATATAGGTTTTTGCCAGTTGTTTATGTAGAGCAATGTTGTTTGGGCTCGATTGTATGGCCTTGTTAAGGGATTGAATGCCAGCTTTTAAATCGCCTTTAGTAAATTCTATCTGACTTAGCAATACCAGTGTTTCAGCATCATCAGGCCTGGCTGTGAGGGCATTATGCAAAGTTGATCTGGCCTCTTCTGGTTGCTTAAGAATGAGGTAGGTATTGGTTAATAGTTTGCGGGCAGCAAAATCGTCTGGATTTGTGTTGAGGAATACAGAAAGGTGATGGGCGGCCTGATCGAAATCTTTTAAGGCATACTTGATCTTACCCATTACCTGTTGTGACTGGACGTGATCAGGTGCTACCGCCATTAGTTTGCGTATATGGTCTTCGGCGAGGTGATAATCTCCCTGATTAAGAGCAAGTATCCCGGCAAGATAATTTGCATCTGGGTCCTTGTCATTTCTTTTTAGTAACCGCGCCAGGGTCGAGTTTGCTTCGGCATAGTTTTTTTCAATAATTTGTAGTCGCGCAAGACCGATATGAGCTACTCGACCGTTGGCTGTTATTATGTTAGCTGGGTCGAGGCTAATGACTTTTTTGAAAGTGTCGGTGGCTTGTGTAAGGTTGTTGTTTTGTATTCTTTCGGAGGCGAGCAGTAATAGAAGCTCAGTATTTTCCGGATAAAGAGACAACGCTTTATTCAGGGTCACTGAACTATCGCCGTCCTCAATTTCAGAGAGCTGAAAAATTGCGGTTGCTTTCAGTACCTGAAAAGCATTGGCGTTCTCTGCCCTGGCTTTATCAAGGGCAGTGATAGCTTGAGCTGTATGACCGAGGCCGGCATGGGCCATGGCGCGCATGGCTGAAATATTTGCCCGCGTTTCTGCTGACCATGAATCTATAATTACAATTTCATCGAGTAACTTCTGGAATTCTTTTCTGGTAATGAAAATGTGTGCAATATTTGTCTGCGTCTCTTCATTGCTCCATCCGGCAAGCGCAGCCCGCTGGAACTCTTTTTCAGCACTTGCCAGGTCACCAATATCAAGGTTGATAGTGCCTAGTAAGTAGCGTGCTTGCGCATTCTTACTATTTTTCTGCAGTGTGTTGCGTAGTTCGATGGATGCAGCCATCAGCTCACCTTTGAGCATATAGGATTTCGCATTTTCCAGCATCTGCTGTTCACTCATGCCCTGACCACAGGAAATGATGATAAGGCAAATACCTGCAACAAAGCAGCGCCCAATATATCGTTTAAGTTTGCTTGGATTTAACATGTTGTCCCTTGAAAAAATTATTTCTGTTTAATGATCATAAAAGTATTCTATGGCCCTGTCGTTATGCCTGCTATTTATTACCTGGCCAGTTAGTTTTTAACATTTGCTTTACAGGATTATAGGACAGCAGAAAACTTTTAGAGGATTATTGAACTCATTATTAATAGTTTTCAAGGCCGGTATTACTCCTGCTCCATAACGTGAAGTTAGAAGCATTAAATAATTGGCGAGTGAAAAGGAGAAGGTATTTGCTACGAAAAGATGCAGAAAACACAGCATGTACTATTATTATCCAAAATGAATTCAATGGTTAAAAAAGCTGTTTCTAATATATTTGTGGTAGTGATATCCCCGCTGTATCTGTTATACATTTTGACAAATGGATTTTCTAAAAAAAATTCTATTGCGAGCTACTCACAACTGTTAAGTCTTGTTCCCGGTAAGCTTGGAAGCTACTGCAGAATTGCTTTTTATAGAGTGACCATGACAGCCTGTCACTTTGACTGTGTGATTGGTTTTGCCACGATATTCTCTCAACAGAATACAGAAATTGGCAAGGGGGTGTACATTGGACCGCAATGTAATATAGGCATGTGCAAGGTCGGTGATAACAGCCTGATCGCCAGTGGTGTACATATCATGAGTGGCAGCATGCAGCATAACTTTGATGATCTGGATAGCCCCATTCAGCAACAGGGTGGAACTTATACCAAGATTATAATCGGTGAGGATAGCTGGATTGGTAACGGATCACTGGTAATGGCGAATATTGGAAAGAAATGCATTATAGGTGCGGGCTCGGTGGTAACTAAAGATGTGGCGGATTTTTCGATCATGGTAGGCAATCCTGCGAAATTAATAAAAACGAGGCAGTAATGAATTTTGCAAGAGGTTCTATTAATAACATTTAGCTGAAGTTGCTGATTAAATTTTAATTTTTTCAGTATTTTCAACCATATAGCAAAAACTCCCAAGATAACGCTAATGAATAATAAAAAAATTGCATCAGTCATTATTCCTGCTTTTAATGAAGAAGAGCATATAGAGAAAACTCTTAGTGCATTAAAGCAAAGTGAAAATCTCGAAATTATATTGGTAGATAATGGTTCTACTGATAGAACCGCAGAGATTGCTCTACAACAAGGCGTAAAAGTTATTTATTTTCCAGTAGGCACTATCGCAGCGGTTAGAAACCGAGGTGTCCAGGAATCCTCATGTGATGTTTTGATATTTATAGATTCAGATGTAACAGTTACAAAGGAGTGGCATACAAAGATTTCAGAGGTGCTTGAAGAAGTTAAGCAGTCTCCATTTTTGATTACAGGTTCAAGATACCAGCCGACCAACAAGAAAAGCTTACTTAATAAATATTGGTATACTGAATTAACTCAGTATGATGCAACTTATATCAATGCAGGCCACTTGATTACAAGCCGAAACTTATTCAATAAAATTCACGGCTTCAGTGAATCCCTGGAAACGGCAGAAGATTATGACTTTTGTCAGAAAGCAATTCAGGTGGGTGCTGAGATCAGGGATAACCCTGAATTAATCGTCACGCATGATGGTTACCCGCAAACTATGGCTGGTTTTATCCAGCGTGAACGGTGGCATGGAGGGCAGGATTTTTCATCATGGCGTTCTTTTTTAGAGTCTAAAATAGCCTGGTTTGCCTTATTAAACCTGGTTTTGTTTGTTTTGGCAGTAGCTCTTTGCGCCACCGGTTCATGCCTTGCTTTGCCCGCCTATCTCATCATTATGTATGCCGTGTCCTTCCTGCTCACAGTGTATAAGTTTGGGTTTAAAAAAATTGACTACATGCTTGTCATGCCGGTTATTTTTTATTTTTATCTTTGTGGTAGAACATTGGCCTTGCTTGATCGATTATCAGGGACAAAAAAATAAATGGATATAAATATTATTCAAGCCGGGCCTGAAGATAGTCTTTATATAGATGAATATTTGTTGGCCAAACCACAGGCTTCACCTTACCAGCATATGCAGTGGTTAGTCGCGGTTAAAAATGCTTATGGTTTTGATTATAGCTACCTGCTGGCAAAGGTAGAAAACCAGCTTGTTGGGGTGTTACCTGTCTGTATATTCAGGGGACTTGGCGGGAAAAAGAATATCTGTTCCTTACCATTTTGTGATGTCGGGGGAGTTCTTGCCGATAGCAGCGAGATCAAAGACGCGTTGATTCAACATGCGCTGAAGATCGTTGACCAGCAACAGGCCACTTCCCTGGAAATACGCCAGCGAGTCACTGAGTTGGAAGTGAATGAGTGTATGACGGAGCAGAAAGTGAGTATGCTGCTGGAGCTTCCTGATTCTGCCGATGCTTTGTTCAGCGGTTTTAAAGCCAAGCTCCGAAGCCAGATTAGAAAAGCAGAGAAAAACGGGCTTAGCTTTGATTGCGCGAATGATAAAAAAAGTATTGAAGACTTTTATTACGTGTTCACACGAAATATGCATAACCTGGGGTCACCCACGCATTCAAAAAAATGGTTCCATGCACTAAGAGAAAGTTATGGAAAAGACTTGCTGGTCGGCAGGGTCTGGTTTGAAGACAAAATTGTAGGTTCAGGTATTTTATTGTTTAGTGGCGGTAATGTTTCTATTCCCTGGGCTTCGACGCTACGAGATTATAATCGCCTGGCGCCAAATATGCTTCTCTACTGGAACCTGCTTCGTGTCTCCTGCGAACGAGGTTGCAGGCAGTTTGATTTTGGCCGTTCAACATTTGGTGAAGGGACATTTAAATTCAAGAAGCAATGGGGAGCAAAACCCGTTTTACTGGACTGGCAGACACTGGATAAACAGGGGGCGCTGGCAGAAATGAGCGGCAGCAAAAGCAGGGTCCGAGACATGGTTGAAACGGTCTGGAAAAAGTTGCCGCTACCGGTAGCGAATACCATCGGCCCCCACTTACGCAGGCATATTTCCTTATGATGTCGCTGCTAACTATTATCACCCTGATAGCGCTGTTTATACCGGTCTACGTGTACATTGGTTACCCGGTACTGCTCATGGTATTGGATAAGCTGATAAAGGGTAAAACCATTGATATAGCCGATATTACGCCCACGGTAAGTTTGATTGTATCTTGTTATAACGAAGTTGATGTGATCGAACAAAAAATCAAAAACTGCATGACGATTGATTACCCGCAGCATCAACTGGAAATTCTATTTGTCTCCGATGGCTCAGATGATGGAACGGATGAGCTCATCAAACAGTATAGTAATGAGCGCATAAAATTAATCCGCCAGGAAGGACGGTTGGGTAAAACCATGGGACTTAATCTTGCGCTGGCTGAAGCCAGTGGTGAGATAGTGGTCTTTTCTGATGCCAATGCCATGTACAAAGAAAATGCATTAAAAATGCTGGTGCGAAATTTTAATGATGCATCTGTCGGTTATGTGGTGGGGGCAGCGATATATAAGGATGAAGAAGAAAGTACGGCTGGCTCCAGTGAAAATATTTACTGGCAGTATGAGATATTTATCAAACAAATAGAAAGTAAATTGCATTCCGTTGTTGGTGGTGATGGCGCAATTTACGCGATTAGAAAATCACTGTATGAGACCGCTGGATCAGGAGGATATCAATGATTTTGTCAACCCGCTGCAAATTATAGCGAAAGGCTATAGAGGCATCTTCGATGCAGAAGCCATCTGTTATGAACAAACAGCCGGTGATTTTGATAAAGAGGGAAGACGAAAACAGCGTATCGTAAATCGTAGTTTCAGTGGCTTAATGAAAAATAAAACCGTGCTGAATCCTTTTAAGTATGGTTTCTATTCGCTTGAGCTTGCTTTCTCATAAATTGCTGCGCTGGCTGATACCCGTTTTTTATACTGATCGCAGCAGCGGGCATTATCGTACTGGCGCAAATGGAAATAGTAGCTATTTCAGTGGGCACTTTTGCTGGGCATTATGTTTAGCTGGAGTATTTTATTAGGAAAGCTATTAAAAGACTGGTCCGGATGTCCATCTATTGTGCTCATTCCTTATTATTTCTACCTGGTTAACATCAATTCAATGAAAGGTATATTGCAGTCACTGCGTGGCAAGGTTCAGATAACCTGGAGTACACCGCGAGAACAAGCAACGGCAAAAACAGGGTATAAACCTGGTCATCATGCTGATTTTTATTCCCTTAATTCTATTAACCGGCTGGCTGTTTTGCGGCCACATTGCAGGCACTTTTATAAATACATGCGCACCATAAATGTTTTACAGTTTATAACACCCTACCGGATTTTATGGTGCAGAGCGATGGATTCTGGCACTGAACAATAATCTTGATCCTGAAAAAGTGAGATCAGACCTGGTAGTCACAACAGAAAATGGTCGGCGACCCGAAATAATAAAACATTTTAATGCAGGTGAATGTCAGGCCTTTGAGATTGAAATGAATAGCTCGATTCAGCCTGTCTGCGATACGAGCACTGGTTAAACTGATAAAGCAGCGAGATATCGATATTATTCATACCCATGGTTATAAATCCGATATTATGGGTTTAATCGCCGCACGCATGGCAGGTATCAAGGTCTATTTCAACGCCGCATGGTTTCGGTGAGCCTTCAGACCTTAAATTGAAAGCATTTATTAAACTGGGTAAATTCGCCTTGAGATTTTGTGATTCGGTTGTGCCTTTATCAGAACAACTGGTGGATGAAATAAAAGGCGGCTGGTATCGCTGAAAAAAAGATACATTTCATACGAAATGCTGTGGATTTGAAAGAAGTTGAACAGTATAGAGTTAAAAAGAAAGCACAGAATGAACCAGATGGTAAATTAAGGATTGGTTATATCGGTCAAATGATTCCCAGGAAAAAAATTGATCATATACTGAATATCTATAATCAAATCTGGTTAGAAAATAATAATATTGAATTGCAATTGCTGGGTGATGGTGAAAGTCGAGCAGAAATGGAGAAGCTTGCATCAACATTACCATCTGCCGAGTCTATCCACTTCCTTGGATTTAGAAATGACCGCCTGGAGTTATTAAGCCAGTTTGATCTTTTTGTCATGACCTCATCTGATGAAGGTATTCCACGCTGCCTGATGGAAGCCATCGCAATGGAAGTTCCTGTTTCGGCCTATAATATTTCAGGTATAGACCAGTTGGTGATGCATGAAAAAACTGGGCTACTTGCGAAATATGGAGACCAGCAAACATTAAAGAGTTATTGGCTTAAATTGCTTACCGATAAAGAATATGCCGAAAAGCTGGCGCAACAGGGTAGAGAGTTTGTCAATGAACGCTACTCAGGGCAACGCATGGCAACGGAATATACAGCTTTATATCAAAACCTTCTGTCAAATAGCTGAGTTAATGGTCCTATGTGTGGAATAGCAGGATTTACCCGATTTTTTGACCCCACAGGCGATCTCTCAAGCCTGCTAAGAATGGGTGACAGGATTGCGCATCGTGGCCCAGATGCGCATGGAGAATACCTGGATGATGGTGTAGGGCTGTGTCATCGGCGACTGAGCATTATCGATTTATCGACTGCGGGAAATCAACCCATGTTTTCCGAAGATGGCAATCTTGTGATTGTCTTCAATGGCGAAATATATAATTATCTTGAATTAAGAAAAGATCTTGAAAAAAAAGGATACGAATTTAAAACCAAAACGGATACAGAAGTTATATTAGCACTGTATCAGTTTGAAGGATTTAGATGTCTGGATAAACTGTTTGGTATGTTTGCTATTGCACTGTGGGATAAACATAAACAGGAATTATTTCTGGCAAGAGATCGGCTGGGTAAAAAGCCACTTTATTACTACCATGACCAGAAGCAATTTATCTTTGGTTCAGAGATCAAGTCTATTCTTGAAATTGAAACGGTGCCAAAAGAGATTCGTCACGATGCTATCTACGATTTTTTTGTATATCAATATGTGCCTGAATCTAAATCGATCTTTAAAAATATACATAAACTAAAACCGGGCCACTTCCTGACGATTAACAAAAATGGAGTCAATGTTAAACAATATTGGGATGTGACATTTAAAACACAGACCACGTCCAGTGAAGATGAAATCTCTGAGGGTTTGCTCGATATCGTTGATACCTGCACAAAACAGCGCATGATTAGTGATGTGCCACTTGGCGCTTTCTTAAGTGGTGGTGTCGATTCAAGCGGTGTAGTTGCTTTGATGGCAAAAAATAGTCAAAAACCTGTAGTGACCTGTTCTATCGGTTTTGATTCAAAAAAATACGATGAAATACAATATGCTAAACAGGTTGCTGATCAATATCATACGACTCACCATGAATTAACCGTTAAAGAAAATATTCTCGATAGTCTGGATCATATAGCTGGTTTTTTTGATGAACCTTTTGCTGATCAGTCTCTGGTGCCCACTTTTTTTGTTTCTCAGCTTGGCTAAAACAAAAGTTACGGTTGCCCTGGCGGGTGATGGTGGTGATGAAAATTTTGCAGGTTATAGTAAATACAGTGTGGATCAAATCGAAAATAATCTTCGTAATAAAATCCCCGGCTTTATTCGAGAAAACCTGTTTCCCCCATTCGTTAATCCCCTGCAGCACAGTAATATTCGTTCATTTAATCGTGCTGGGACATTATTAAACGCGATGAGTAAGAGTCCGGCAGAAGGTTTTTATTTAACCAACACCTTTATGACTGATTCGATGTGGAACCGTCTTGCTAACGATAATTTGAAAAGGGAAATTGATGGCTATCATCCATCGATTACAGAGCATGCAGTTTTACAATGCAGCGGATGCCGATGATCACCTGTCCAGGGTATTGTATACGGATATTAAAACCTATCTGGTCGGTGATATATTGGTAAAAGTAGATCGCATGAGTATGGCTAACTCCCTTGAGGTAAGGGCGCCTATCCTGGATCATCGGGTGGTTGAGTATGCTGCCAGTATTCCTTCTTATTTAAAACTACACCAAAAAGAGAAGAAATATATATTAAAGAAAGCTTTTGCACGCTTACTGCCCCCGGATATTTTGTACCGCAAAAAAATGGGGTTTTCAGTACCATTGGCTCACTGGCTTAGAAATGAGCTTAAAGCCACAGCCGAAGAAAAATTATTTCAATCAGAAAATGGCCTGTCTAATTATTTCAAACTGGTGGAAATCAAAAACATCTGGTTAGAGCATCAACAGGGAATCAGGGATCATTCTGCAGCGCTATGGAGTCTGTTGATGTTCGAATTCTGGTGGCAGAAATATATTGCTTAAGATGCTATGAATGACTCTAAAGTTAAAATTTTTGCATGTTACTTTCAATATGGGAATTGGTGGTACAGAACAGGTTATCCGCCAGATAATTGAAAATTCTGATACTGAAAAGTTCACACATGAAATTCTATGCATTGATGGTACGATTGGCCCTTTAGGTCAGGAGTTAAAAGAAAAAGGCATATATATAGAAAGTACTCAAAGAAAACCGGGTACAGATTTTAAATTAATGCGGTTTATGAGACGATTGATTAAAGCAAACAAAAATTAATGTACTTCATTGTCATCAATATACGCCTTATTTTTATGGAGTACTGGGCGCAATAGGTACAAGAACAAAAGTAATTTTTACAGAACATGGACGATTTTATCCTGATCGGCATCATTTTAAGCGTCGTTTTATTAATCCTTTACTGGTTTTAGCTGACAAATCATATTACGGCTATTTCAAAATCTACTGCAGATGCTATGACAGAATATGAATATATACAGCGCAGATAAAATTGAATTATATATAACGGGATTCGTGATTTACAGACAAAAAATCTGAATAAATTAGAGTTGTTAAAAGAGTTAGGTCTTGCGAGAAAATTATCGTTATATAGGAACTATTTCTCGACTGGAGCCAATAAAAAATCAGGCGATGATGATAAAGGCATTTTATCAGTCTAAACAGGTAATACCTGAGCTTAGGCTTATTTTAATTGGCGATGGAGCATCGAGAGCTGATTTGATGGCCCTGGTTAGGTCATTGAATATTGAGCAGGATGTGATATTTACTGGATTTATCGATAATCCACAAAGGTTCCTTAGCCTTTTCGAAATCTTTCTTTTGTCATCATTTAGTGAAGGTACATCAATGACTTTACTAGAAGCAATGTCTCTGTCCAGACCCTGTGTTGTTACAGATGTGGGAGGGAATCCTGAAATTATTAAAGATTGTAAGACAGGCAGGTTAGTACCTAGTGACAATGCATCCTTGTTTTCTGATGCAATTACAGAAATGCTGCTGGATGGAAATTTAAGAGAGCACTATGGAGATGCTGGGAGATTACGGTTTTTAAAAGATTTCACCGTTAGACGCATGGTAGAGAGTTATCACACATTATATAAAGGTAAATAAGTAAAATGTCGACCTCAAAAATTAGTAGAAATGTACTAGCAAACATTACTGGTATGGTTGCTCAGATTATCATTGCTTTTATATTGTCCCCTTTTTTGGTTCACACGCTTGGTGATACAAAATATGGAATCTGGACCATAGCTGTTGCCTTCACTGGGTACATGAACCTGTTAGATCTTGGATTGACATCGGCAGTAAATAAATATGTATCAAAATACTACAGTTTAAAAGATAACCAGAATGTCAATGCCATAGTTTCTACATCATTTGCTCTGTTCTTTTTGATGGGAGTAATTATCGTATTAGTTAGTCCATATATGGCTGATTTTATTGTCAAAATCGTAAATATTGATGCTTCGCTAACCAGTGTTGTCCATCTTTTAATAATAATTGTTTCTTTTGATATTGCGATATTTGTAATAAGCGGGTTGTTTAAAGGTATTTTTGGTGGGTTTCAACACTATTCCGTTATTAATTTTACTCAGGTTGTGTCAGCATTATATAAAGCCGTGATGTTCTATTATTTCCTTTCTCAAGGACATGATTTAATTGCCATGGGGCTAATCTCTATCTCTGCAAACATCATGACTATAATTATATTTTATTACCTGCTGAAGAAAAACTACCCTCAGGTTTCGATAGAATTTAGTATGGTAAACAAGTCTAGTGCTTCGAAGATCTTAAATTACAGTAAATATACTTTTATCGCTATGATGGCAAATCAGCTAATTTATTATAGCGATGCATTTGTTATCGGTTATTTTATGAGTGCAGCGGCTGTAACTTATTACAGTATTCCCTGGACATTAACGGAATATACCAAGAAAATTTCTATGGCAATTAGCCAGACATACACGCCTGCTATTAGTGCAATAGATGCCAAAGGAGACCTGGAGAATATAAAAACTCTATATCTTTCAGGGACAAAATACATGATTATTATCTCCAATCTATTATCTATTGGCATGATCGTATTTGGTGGAGCGTTCATCGCCTTATGGATGGGTGAAAAGTATAAGGAACTATGTGAGACAGTATTGATTATACTTTTTATTAATCAGATCGTTCAGGGGCCGCAGCAAATAAGTTATTCCATTCTTCAGGGATTAGCCAGGCAGAAATATTACTCATACATAAGTATGGGTGTTTCAATCATTAATTTGTTACTGAGCATCGTGCTGGTACAAAAGTGGGGCATAGTTGGGGTAGCATTGGGTGCAGCTATACCCCAGATATTATTTCACGGGTTATATGTTCCATGGTCAACGCTAAAAACAATTAACCTCCCAATCAAGGAATATATTAATAAGACATATATACCATCTATTATTCCTTCAACTGTTCTTTTTATAGCTTTGTATTTTTTCCTGGTTTATTTTTATCCGGATAATTTTATAAAGTTGTTAGCATCAGCCTTTATATGTGCATTAATTTATTTATTTTTTGTATATATATTTATGTTTGACAAAAATGAAAAATCAATGTCAATTATATTCTTAAGAAAGCGTTTAAAATTATCCACTTAATAATCATTAGCTGTACCCCGGCCATGTTGAGGGTTC
>CAVYHW010000102.1:0-20526 GCA_963768215.1 uncultured Gammaproteobacteria bacterium | reverse complement strand
GCCTGTTGAGGACGTGTTCTCGATTTCAGGTCGCGGCACCGTTGTTACCGGTCGTATCGAACGTGGCGTAGTTAACGTAGGCGACGAGATCGAGATTGTCGGTATCCGTGATACCCAGACGACCACCTGTACCGGTGTTGAGATGTTCCGCAAGTTGCTTGACCGCGGAGAAGCCGGTGATAACGTTGGTTTATTGTTACGTGGTCTGAAACGTGAAGAAGTTGAGCGTGGCCAGGTATGTTGTAAGCCAGGCAGCGTAAAGCCACACACCAAATTTGAGTGTGAAGTGTACGTATTAAGTAAAGATGAAGGTGGTCGTCACACGCCATTCTTCAATAACTATCGTCCGCAGTTCTACTTCCGCACCACAGACGTAACAGGTGCATGTGACCTGCCAGAAGGTACTGAAATGGTAATGCCGGGTGATAACGTTAAAATGACAGTGACCTTAATAAACCCGATTGCGATGGAAGAAGGCTTGCGCTTTGCGATTCGTGAAGGTGGCCGTACCGTAGGTGCGGGTGTAGTAGCTAAAATCATTGAATAATAACTGCGAATTTCAGCAGCAATCTGAATAGTTATGGTTTTGATATAAGTAGTTTTAGAGTTAAGTAAATTTGATATTGAGAATATTATGGCTAATCAACACATAAGAATTCGTTTAAAAGCATTCGACCATCACCTGATTGATAAATCAGCCAGTGAGATTGTTGAAACGGCTAAACGTACCGGCGCACATGTTAAAGGTCCTATTCCTTTACCAACGAAAAAAGAACGTTTCACGATTCTGATTTCGCCGCACGTAAACAAAGACGCGCGCGACCAGTATGAAATCCGCACGCATAAACGCATGATGGATATTATTGACCCTACAGATAAAACCGTCGATGCTTTAATGAAGCTGGACCTGTCTGCAGGTGTTGATGTGCAAATTAAGTTGAATTGATTCGAAGAAGATTTAATTAAGGCTTTAACTTAAAAAAAAAGCTGTTATAATACCCGGCTTTGCTGCCTGGCTAGTAGAAAACCCAGAATAAGGCCCGTTAGAGGGTATGTATCAGGGTTCTGCAAAAAGTTACGGCGCAAAGCTTCTTATTATCGTAAGTCCTGGTCAGGCCGCTTCTACAGGAGCGGGATATTGGCGAGTAAGGATACTGCGAAAACAGAGATTGAGTAGCTAAACCGAGATTGGTTAAACTGAGATTATTGGTCTCAGTCAAAGACTCGATATACAGATTAAATTTTTAATCGTGACAATGGGTTACGGTTAAGCGGCTGGTTTTACCTGTGCCTGTTGTAAAAGGTTTCGGGTGTAAGGCAGTTTTTTTATTAAGCAGGATTCGACATGACTATTGGTGTTGTTGGTAGAAAAGCGGGCATGACACGCATATTCACTGAGGAAGGTACTTCTATTCCAGTCAGTGTTATTGAAGTGGCGTCTAACCGTATTACCCAGATTAAAACTGACGAAACAGACGGTTATCAGGCAATTCAGGTGACCACTGGTTCAAAGAAAGCTTCTCGTGTGACCAAGCCAATGGCCGGTCACTTTGCAAAAGCAGGCGTTGAAGCGGGTCGTGGCTTATGGGAGTTTCGTGTCGCTGGTGAAGAAGCAGCTGATCTTGCTGTCGGTGGTGAAGTATCCATCGAGATGTTTGAAGCGGGCCAGAAGGTTGATGTTACTGGTACTACCATTGGTAAAGGTTTTCAGGGCGGTATCAAACGTCACAACTTTACTATGCAGGACGCTACACATGGTAACTCGATTTCTCACCGTTCAAACGGTTCAATTGGTATGTGTCAGACACCTGGTCGTGTGCTCAAAGGCAAGAAAATGTCAGGTCACATGGGTAATGTGCAGCGCACCATGCAGTCACTTGAGCTGGTGCGTGTAGATGCTGAGCGTGGCCTGCTGCTGATTAAAGGTTCTGTCCCCGGCAACAAAGGTGGAGATGTGATCATTAAAGCGGCTGTGAAAGGCTAGTTAATAGTTAAGTTATAAGTTTGGTTGTAAGTTTTTAGGTACTACATAGAGATTAAAATCGTGGATCTGCAATTACATAATAGTAAAGAAACAATCGCTGTATCTGAAACAGTGTTTGGTCTTGAATACAAAGAAAGCCTGATTCATCAGCTGGTAACTGCATATATGGCCGCTGGTCGTGCAGGTACTGTGGCGCAGAAGAACCGTTCCGCGGTAAGAGGCGGTGGCGCTAAACCATGGAACCAGAAAGGCAGTGGTCGTGCGCGTGCCGGCACAAGTCGTAGTCCATTGTGGCGTAGTGGTGGTGCAACCTTTGCTGCGCAACCACGTGATTACAGCCAGAAATTGAACAAAAAAATGTATAGAACAGGTATGCGCTCTATGCTTTCTGAGTTAAATCGTCAGCAGCGTTTGATTGTTGTTGAAGACGTCGCTGTTGATGCGCCTAAGACAAAGCAGATGACTGCAAAGCTGGCTGATCTGGGTGTAACTAAAGTTTTGATCATTACCGAGACCGGTGATGAAAAATTATATTTATCTGCTCGTAATTTAGCGCATGTAGAAATCACTGATGTTGCTGGTATGAATCCAGTGAACCTTGTTCGTTATGATCATGTTGTGGCTACTGTAGGTGCAGTGCGCGCCATAGAAGAACAGCTGGATGGGGGCAAGTAATGAACCAGGAACGTATGCATCAGATTTTAGTGTCTCCTCATGTGTCTGAAAAAGGCTCATTGTTAGCGGATGAAGAAAATCAACATGTTTTCAAAGTACTGTCGACGGCGACTAAAGCGGAAGTGAAACAGGCTGTTGAAACAATGTTTAAGGTAAAGGTAGAAAAAGTACGTATTTTAAATATTAAGGGTAAAACCAAACGGTTTGGCGGACGCATGGGTAAACGTTCTGATCTGCGCAAGGCATACGTTACCTTAATGCCAGATAATGATATTGACTTTGCCGGCACCAACTAGGGCTGGCGCAAACTAAGTGATACGAGATAAAAACGCGAGTTAAAAACAAGGTTAGTCATGGCAATAGTAAAAACCAAACCAACATCACCTGGACGTCGTTTTGTCGTTAAGGTTGTTAATAAAGAATTACATAAAGGTGCGCCTGAGCGTTCACTGACAGAAAGTAAAAGTAAGTCAGGTGGCCGCAATAATTCGGGCCGTATCAGTACTCGTCACGTTGGCGGTGGCCACAAGCAGCGTTATCGCCTGGTCGATTTTAAACGCAGTAAAGATGGCGTTCCTGCGCGTGTTGAACGTATTGAATATGATCCAAATCGTACCGCAAATATTGCGCTATTGGTTTATAAGGACGGCGTCAAAAATTACATTATTGCGCCTAAGGGTGTTAAAGCGGGCGATATGCTTCAGTCCGGTAGTAATGCGCCGATTCGTGCGGGTAACACCCTGCCGCTAGCCAATATACCCATTGGTACGCAGATTCACTGTGTTGAAATGAAGCCGGGTAAAGGTGCGCAAATTGCACGTAGTGCAGGTGCGACTGCACAGCTACTGGCGCGTGAAGGCATGTATGCAACCTTGCGTTTACGTTCAGGCGAAATGCGCAAAATACATACTGACTGCCGCGCAACCATTGGTGAAGTTGGTAACTCAGAGCACTCTTTGCGTTCACTGGGTAAAGCAGGCGCCAGCCGCTGGCGTGGTGTTCGTCCAACCGTTCGCGGTGTTGTGATGAACCCGGTTGACCATCCGCATGGTGGTGGTGAGGGTCGTACCTCCGGTGGCCGTCATCCGGTTTCGCCATGGGGTATGCCTACGAAAGGTTACAGAACACGTAGTAATAAACGTACAGACAATATGATCTTGCGTCGCCGCAATAAATAGTTGCGCCTAAATAGAAATTACAATTAGAAACAGCGAATAGTTACGCATAAATAATTGAGGAAACAGAAGTGCCACGTTCATTAAAAAAAGGTCCGTTTATTGATCATCATCTGATCGATAAAGTGAACAAAGCGGTTGAAACCAAAGATCGTAAGCCAATTAAAACCTGGTCGCGACGTTCAACAGTTTTTCCTGAAATGGTTGGTTTAACCATAGCCGTACATAATGGCAGACAGCATATACCTGTTCTGGTTAACGAGAACATGGTTGGTCATAAGTTGGGTGAGTTTGCATTGACCCGTACTTATAAAGGTCACACTGCTAACAAGAAAGCTAAGTAAAGGGTGTCATTGTGGAAGTTATAGCAAAACATAGATACGCACGAATTTCTCCTCAGAAATGTCGTTTGATTGCAGACCAGATTCGTGGCCTGCCGGTAGACAAGGCGCTGGATGCATTAAATTTTGGTGTCACCAAATCATCAGATTTAATGAAAAAAATACTGGAATCCGCTATTGCCAATGCAGAGCATAATGAAGGCGCCGACATCGACGAACTTCGTGTTGCAAAAGTGTTTGTTGATGAAGGTCCAACGATGAAACGTATTCAACCACGCGCCAAGGGCCGTGCTAACAGAATTTTAAAACGTACAAGCCATATTACGGTTTGCGTTGCTGACGATTAAACACGGGCGCATAAAGAGAGAATAAGATGGGTCAAAAAGTACATCCAGTAGGTATTCGTTTAGGTATTTCGACAGATTGGAATGCAAAATGGTATGCATCAACAAAAGACTTTCCAGATCTTTTGAATGCGGACATACAGGTGCGTGAGTTTTTACACAAGAAGCTGGCAGGCGCCAACGTAAGTCATATTCAGATTGAGCGTCCAACAGGTTCTGCGAATGTCACTATACATACGGCCCGTCCTGGTGTGGTCATTGGTAAAAAAGGCGCGGACATTGAAGTACTGCGTAAAGAACTTGCCAAAATATTTGGTTTGCATATCAATGCGGTCAAAGTAAATATTGAAGAAATCCGTAAGCCAGAACTTGATGCAAAACTGGTTGCTGAGAGTATTGCGCAACAGCTTGAGCGTCGTGTGATGTTTAGACGTGCAATGAAACGTGCTATTCAGAACACCATGCGTATGGGTGCGCAGGGTATCAAGATTAAAATCGGTGGTCGTTTGAATGGCGCCGAAATTGCGCGTAGTGAAATGTATCATGAAGGCCGTGTGCCATTGCATACTTTACGTGCAGATATTGATTATGGAACACATGAAGCATTAACAACCTACGGCATTCTGGGTATCAAAGTCTGGATTTATAAAGGTGAAATATTTGATCTTTATAAGGAACTTGATGCTAAAGATGCAGCTAAAGCTGGCGCTGGTGCGGGTAAGTAACCTGGCCGTCGACATAATTAGAGGATATTAAACGTGTTACAACCTAAGCGTACAAAATTTCGCAAAATGTTCAAAGGCAAGAACCGTGGTCTTGCCCAGTCTGGCAACCGGGTCAGTTTTGGTGAATATGGTTTAAAGGCCGCAGAACGTGGTCGTGTATCTGCACGTCAGATTGAAGCGGCCCGTCGTGCGATGACGCGTAAAGTAAAACGTGCAGGTAAAATCTGGATTCGTGTTTTTCCTGATGTGCCAATTTCAAGCAAGCCGCTTGAGGTACGTATGGGTAAGGGCAAAGGAAATGTAGATTACTGGTGCGCAAAAGTACAGCCAGGCACGATATTATATGAAATGGAAGGCGTACCTGAAGAGATAGCGCGTGATGCTTTCCGGCTGGCGGCAAATAAACTGCCAATTAAGACAACATTTGTAACACGTGCGGTGATGTAATGGCTACTGCTAAAGAATATAGAAAAATGACTGAAAAAGACCTGAACGCTGAATTGGTAAACCTTCGTCGTGAACAATTTAATTTGCGTATGCAAATGGGTTCAGGTAATACACCGAAAATTCATCGTTTTAGTACGGTTCGACATGATATAGCCCGTATAAAAACTGTATTGACTGAACTTGGTCAGGCCAGTAAGTCACAAGCTCAAAAAGGTGATTCATAATGACCAGTGCTGATACACAAGTGGCTGAAACGCAAGTGGCCGAAACAGCGGCAACCCAGGTTGCAGCAAAAAGAACGCTGCAAGGTGTAGTAACAAGTTGTGCAGGTGATAAATCTGCAACGATTATGATTGAACGTCGTATAAAACATCCTATTTACGGAAAGTTTATAAAGCGTTCAACCAAGATTCATCTTCATGATGAAGCAAATGAATGTAACAAAGGTGACACTATCCTGATTGAAGAGTGTCGCCCCATGTCCAAGACCAAGTCCTGGAAGCTGGTAAAAATTGTTGAAAAAGCTGCAGAGCTTTAACTGTCGGGTATAGGGGTTAGATATAAGCCATGATACAAATGCAAAGTATTTTGAATTCTGCTGATAACAGTGGTGCACGCAGTATGATGTGTATCAAGGTATTAGGTGGATCACATCGCCGTTATGCACGCGTAGGTGACGTCATCAAGGTTAGTATTAAAGATGCAATCCCTCGCAGTAAGGTAAAAAAAGGCGACGTCTATAACGCAGTTGTTGTGCGTACGAAAAAAGGTATTCGTCGTCCTGATGGTTCAACTATTCGTTTTGACAGTAATGCTGCGGTTATTTTAAACGCAAGTTTACAGCCTGTTGGCACACGTATTTTTGGCCCGGTAACTCGTGAGCTACGTAATGAAAAGTTCATGAAGATTGTCTCACTTGCGCCAGAAGTATTGTAACCAGTTGTATAGATCGGATATATAAGCATGAAACGTATTAAAAAAGGTGACCAGGTCATCGTTATTGCAGGTAAAGATAAAGGTCGTCAGGGTACGGTTTTAAATGTGGCCGATGACCAGGTACTTGTTGAAACTATCAATATGGCCAAAAAGCACACTAAACCAAACCCGATGGGTGGGGTAGAAGGCGGTATCGTTGACATAGCAATGCCGTTGGATGTATCTAACGTGATGCTGTTGAATCCAATGACCAATAAAGGCGATCGTATTGGTTTTAAAGTTCTGGAAGATGGTCGTAAAGTGCGTTATTTCAAGTCTAACGGCGAAGTCGTAGACGTTTAAGATTTGCTCAGGTAAAGAAAAGAATCATGTCAAGATTACAAGAATTTTATCGTGATACAGTCGTTAAAAACTTAATGGCTACTGGTGCATATAAGAATGTAATGGATGTGCCGCGTATTACAAAAATCACCATAAACATGGGTTTGGGTGAAGCGATTGGTGATAAAAAGATTTTAGAAAACGCTTTACAGGATATGGAAAAGATTTCCGGTCAAAAGCCTGTTACCACGCTTGCGCGCAAATCAGTTGCATCATTCAAAGTGCGCGATGGTTATCCTATTGGTTGCAAGGTAACTTTGCGCAGTCAAAGAATGTATGAGTTTCTCGACCGTCTGGTCAGTATTTCGGTGCCTCGTATTCGTGACTTTCGTGGTTTAAACCCGAAATCATTTGATGGTCGTGGTAACTACAACATGGGCGTTAAAGAGCAAATCATTTTTCCTGAAATCGAATACGAAAAAATAGACAAAATTCGAGGTATGGATATTTGTATTACAACGACTGCAAAAGATAACGCAAGTGGTCTGGCATTGTTAAAAGAATTTAATTTCCCCTTTAAAGGTGAAACTAAGCAGGGTAATAAATAAATATGGCTAAGAAATCAATGGTAGCTCGCGAGAAAAAACGTGCTCGCCTGGCAGAGAAATATGTTGAAAAACGTGCAAAATATAAAGCTGTGCTGATTGACCAGAATGCAGGCTTTGATGAAAAGATGGAAGCTCAACGTCAGTTACAGACGTTGCCGAGAGATTCCAGTCTGGCACGCCGCCGCAACCGTTGTCGTATAACAGGTCGTCCACACGGTGTGTTTCGTAAATTTGGTTTATGCAGAAATAAATTACGTGAAGCCGCAATGCGTGGTGACATTCCTGGTTTAGTTAAGGCCAGTTGGTAGAGGTATTTCATTATGATGACAGATCCTATAGCAGATATGCTGACACGCATACGTAATGCACAAACAGCATCAAAATTTGATGTTACTATGCCGTCGTCCAAATTAAAGAACGCGATTGCAAAAGTATTACTGGACGAAGGTTATATTGCAGGTTATTCAAATGACGGTGCAGCTAAACCTAAATTGACCATTGCCCTGAAGTACCATGAAGGCCGTCCGGTTATAGACGAAATAAAACGTGTTAGCCGTCCAGGGTTGCGTATTTATAAAAACAAAAATGAACTGCCAAAAATTTTGAACGGTTTAGGTGTCGCCATCGTATCTACTTCTGCAGGTGTGATGACAGATCGCGAAGCGCGTGCATCAGGTCGTGGCGGTGAGATTCTTTGTACCGTTTATTAATGGTCTGAATTAATAGAAACATACATATATAGAGTAGAACAATGTCACGTATTGCAAAACAACCTGTCGAGCTGGTATCTGGTGTAGAAGTTAACATCAGTGGTCAGACAATTACTGCGAAAGGTAAACAGGGCAACCTGTCACTTGATATACACGATACGGTAACTGTGAAACAGGAAGATAATGAACTAAAGTTTTCGCCTAATGATGCTTCAAAAGAAAGCATGGCGATGACAGGCACTATGCGTTCACTGGTCAACAATATGGTTGTTGGTGTTAGTGAAGGTTTTAGCAAACAGTTACAGCTGATCGGTGTCGGTTATAGAGCGCAGATGCAGGGCAATGTCCTTGATCTGTCTTTAGGTTTCTCTCACCCGGTGAAATATGCCATACCAGAAGGTATTACTATTGAAACACCAAGCCAGACTGAAATTCATGTGAAAGGTGCTGACAAACAGAAAGTTGGCCAGGTATGTGCAGAAATCAGGGCATACCGTCCACCAGAGCCATATAAAGGCAAGGGTGTGAGATATTCTGATGAACACGTGATCCGTAAAGACGCGAAGAAAAAATAGTAAATAAATACTGTAGATAAAAGTATAGATAAATAGTATTGATAAGTAGAGCATCCAGGTTATTACCATGATATCTAAAAAAGTAAACAGAATACGTCGTTCAAAGAAAACACGTATGAAAATAAGCGAACTTGGCGCGTTTCGTCTGAGCGTGCATCGCACACCGCGTCATATTTACGCTCAGGTCATTAGCCCTGATGGCGGCAAAGTGATTGCTGCTGCATCAACTGTTCAAAAAGATATCGTTGCTGATGCAAAGTACACAGGTAACGTCGAAGCAGCATCACTGGTTGGTAAAGCAATTGCTGAAAAATCTAAATCTGCAGGTGTTACCTCTGTAGCGTTTGATCGTTCAGGTTTCCGTTATCACGGACGAGTTAAAGCATTAGCTGATGCTGCGCGTGAGAATGGGTTGGAGTTTTAGACTGTAGTCTCGAATAATATTGGTATAGTTAAAGATTAAACAGGGTTTAAGCATGGCACAACAAGATAGCGCAGCAAATAAAGATGACTTCATTGAAAAATTAGTTGCTGTTAATCGCGTAGCGAAAGTAGTTAAAGGTGGTCGCCAATTTGGTTTTACTGCACTAACTGTTGTTGGTGATGGCAATGGAACCATCGGTTTTGGTTATGGCAAAGCGAAAGAAGTGCCACTGGCCATCCAGAAAGCAATGGATAAAGCGCGCAAGAACATGAAAGCTGTGCCTTTAAAGGGTGATACTTTACAGCACTCTATTACTGGAATTCACGGCGCGGCCAATGTGTATATGCAGCCGGCTTCTGATGGTACCGGTATTATTGCCGGCGGTGCCATGCGTGCGGTTTTTGAAGCTGTTGGTGTGAAAAATGTACTGGCCAAAATTAATGGTACACGTAATCCGGTTAATGTAGTGCGTGCCACGATTAATGGTCTTTTATCAATGTCATCACCAGACTATGTTGCTGCAAAACGCGGTAAAAAAGTTGAAGAGATCCTTGGTTAAAATATTGGGTTAATCCGGTTAAAAGTTTTAGGTAAATAAGAGCATGGCTAACAAAGAGTTAAAAGTTACGCTAACAAAAAGCATGATTGGTCGTTTGAAGTCTCACCAGGCTTGTGCGCGTGGCTTGGGTTTGTTGCGTACGAATCACTGCGTCACGGTACAGGATACACCTGAAAACCGCGGCATGATTAATAAGATTTATTACATGGTAAATGTTGAGGAAGCCAAATAATGGAGCCGATAAAAGTGGAAAATGGGGTCATGCAATTAAACACACTTCAACCTGCTGCTGGTAGTAAAAAGAATGCAAAACGCGTTGGTCGCGGTATCGGCTCTGGCACTGGCAAAACATCCGGCCGTGGTCATAAGGGCCAGAAATCACGTTCAGGCGGCTTTACAAAAGTTGGTTTTGAAGGCGGTCAGATGCCTTTACAGCGTCGTTTGCCCAAGGTCGGTTTTAACTCTCGTTCATTCAGCTTAAGTGCAGAGGTTCGTTTACATGAACTTGCAAATATCGATGCTGATGTAATTGACTTGAGCGCATTAATAAAAGCGGATGTGGTGCCTGCTGCAACACAAAAAGCTAAAGTCATCGCTTCGGGTGAGATTTCAAAAGCAGTGCAGCTTAAAGGTATTAAAGTAACACCGGGCGCACGTAAAGCTATTGAAGCGGCCGGCGGTAAAATTGAAGATGCTGAATAACAGCTATCGTTCAATAGACGGATCCACTGTTCATAATAAATGGCAGTATTAAGGGCAGGCGAATTAAATGGCAAACGCTAAATTTTCGGAACTTAAACAACGTCTCCTGTTTGTCATCGGGGCATTGATTGTTTTTCGTATAGGTACTTTTATACCTGTGCCGGGAATTGATCCTACTGTGCTGGCAACATTATTTGACCAGCAAAAGGGAAGTATTCTGGGCGTGTTTAACATGTTCTCCGGTGGTGCCCTCGGACGTATGTCGCTGTTTGCCCTGGGTATCATGCCGTATATTTCGGCATCGATTATTATGCAGCTATTAGCGGTAACCGTGCCTTCACTGGAACAGCTTAAAAAAGAAGGTGAACCGGGCCGACGTAAAATTGCAATGTATACCCGCTACTTTACTTTAGTGCTGGCCAGTTTTCAGGCCATAGGTATATCAACAGCGCTGCAGGCACAGTCTATCGGCAACGCATCGCTGGTGATGAATCCTGGTGTTAGTTTCGTCTTTACTGCAGCGGTTACCCTGGTGACAGGCACCATGTTTTTAATGTGGCTGGGTGAGCAGGTAACAGAACGTGGTATTGGTAATGGTATATCCATAATCATTTTTGCCGGTATTGTCGCTGGATTGCCCCAGGCCGTTGGTGGCACATTGGAGCTGGTAAGAACGGGTGAGCTACATACATTGGCAACCCTGGTATTGTTTGTTCTGGCGATTGCAGTGACGGCATTTGTTGTCTTCATCGAAAGAGGGCAGCGACGTATTACGGTAAATTATGCCAAGAAACAGCAGGGTCGGCGTTTGTACCAGGCGCAGAGCAGTCATCTGCCTTTGAAGCTTAATATGGCGGGTGTAATTCCACCTATTTTTGCTTCAAGTATCATTCTGTTTCCTGCCACCATGGCAAGCTGGAGCGGACAGACTGAAGGCATGGAATGGTTGTCGGATTTTGCCAGCAAGATATCGCCGGGGCAGCCGATTTATATATTCCTGTTTGCTATTGCGATTATATTCTTCTGCTTCTTTTATACGGCATTACAGTTTAATGCCCGTGATACAGCAGATAATTTGAAAAAAGGCGGTGCCTTTGTACCAGGTATTCGCCCCGGTGAGCAAACCGCGAAGTATATTGATAAGGTGATGACACGTTTAACATTTGTCGGTGCGTTATATATAACCTCCGTGTGTTTGTTGCCAGAGTTTTTGATTTTATACTGGAACGTTCCTTTTTACTTTGGCGGTACATCGTTGTTGATTATCGTTGTTGTGGTAATGGACTTTATGGCGCAGATACAGTCACATCTGATGTCGCACCAGTATGAAGGTATTATGAAAAAGGCCCATCTTGACGGTTATAAGCGATAGCAGAGCGTTAAGCAGGCATTATAGAAAGAGTTGAAACAAGGGTTAAGAAAATGAAAGTACGTGCATCAGTTAAGAAAATGTGTCGCCACTGCAAGATTGTTAAACGTAGCGGTGTAGTACGTGTTATTTGCACTGATCCTCGACATAAACAACGTCAGGGTTAATCAGGCAAGTCCAGGTTAGCAGGTCCATGTTTTTGAGCTGACCTGGCTGTTTAGTATTTTGATTGACTCATCCCTATTGATTTAGGCTCATATTATTAGTAAAATTGCGCGCTTTGTCGCGATAAGACGGTAACCATAATGGCACGTATTGCAGGTATAAATATTCCACAAAATAAGCACACGGTAATTGGCTTAAGGCACATTTACGGTATTGGCCAGACCCGTGCTCAACAGATTTGCCTGGCAACAGGTATAGCTGAGGACACTAAAATAAGTGCCCTTTCAGATGAGCAACTTGAAACATTGCGTACTGAAGTTGGCAAGTTTTCTGTTGAGGGTGACCTGCGTCGTGAAGTTTCAATGAGCATTAAACGCTTGATGGATTTAGGATGCTACCGCGGTATCCGTCATCGTCGTGGTTTGCCGCTTCGTGGTCAACGCACAAAAACAAATGCGCGTACACGAAAAGGTCCACGCAGACCCATAAGCAGATAGCTTGGGCAGATAACCTGGGCAGGTAGTCTGGACAAGATACACGGCACGGTCGAATTGTCCGGAAATTAAACCTAATAACACTTTATAAAGCAGAGTACACAGATGGCGAAGCCAGAAGCAAAGAAAAAAATAAAACGCACCGTAGTTGATGGTGTTGCACACGTTTATGCAACATTTAATAATACCATCATCACCATCACTGACCGTCAGGGTAATGCGCTAGCATGGGCAACATCCGGTGGTTCCGGTTTCCGCGGCTCTCGTAAGAGTACACCTTTTGCTGCACAGGTTGCTGCTGAACGTGCTGGCACACGTGCTAAGGATTTTGGCATGAAGAGCCTTGAGGTTATGGTCAGTGGCCCCGGCCCCGGCCGAGATTCTGCTATTCGTTCGTTAAATAATATTGGCTTCCAAATTACTAATATTTATGATGTAACACCTATTCCACATAACGGTTGTCGCCCACCAAAGCGTCGTCGTGTATAGGCATTAAGATTCAACATCGGAATTAAGGCAGTACCTACAAGAGAATTATATGGCTAAATATACTGGACCAAAATGTAAACTCAGTCGTCGTGAAGGCGTAGATTTAGAACTTAAATCTTCCTTACGCCCGCTGGATAGTAAATGTAAGTTAGACCAGGTGCCTGGGCAACATGGTGCGCGTCGTGCGCGCCTGTCTGACTATGCTTTGCAGTTACGTGAAAAACAAAAAGTACGGCGTATTTATGGTGTTCTGGAAAAACAGTTCCGTAATTATTATAAAGAAGCTGCACGTATAAAAGGTTCTACCGGTGAGAACCTGCTGCAATTATTAGAGCGGCGTCTTGATAACGTTGTATACCGTTCAGGTTTTGGCGCAACCCGTGCCGAAGCAAGGCAAATGGTCAATCATAAATCAGTTTTGGTTAATAATGTCGTTGTTAATATTCCTTCTTACCAGGTAAAAGCAAATGACGTTATTAGCATTCGTGAAAAAGCAAAAAAACAGACTCGTATTGCCGATTCAATCAATATGGCCAAGCAGAGCGGTATCGTTGACTGGATCACTCTGGACGACTCAAAACTTGAAGCTGTGTATAAAAATGTTCCTGAGCGCGCTGATTTATCAGCAGACATCAATGAACAGTTAATCGTCGAACTTTATTCTAAGTAGTGGAGCGTATATTACATGTCAGCGACAGATGAACTTCTTACACCGCGTACTATTAACGTACAGTCATTTAGTGAGACCCATGCAAAGGTTGCATTAGAACCTCTTGAGCGTGGTTTTGGTCATACTCTGGGTAATGCGTTACGCAGAATCTTATTATCTTCAATTGAAGGTAGTGCAATTGTTGAAGCACAAATTGAAGGCGTTGTACATGAATACAGCACCATCGAAGGTGTACAGGAAGATGTTCTTGAAATCCTGTTAAACCTCAAGGGTGTTGCTTTAATCATGCATGCAAATGAAGAGCAAACCATCAGCATTAATAAGTCAGGCGCCGGTGTTGTTACTGCAGGTGATATCGAAACCGGCCATGATATCGAAATAATGAATCCAGATCATGTCATTGCCAGCATTAATAGTGATGGTAACCTGAACATCACCATGAAAGTAGTCAAAGGCCGTGGTTACCAGCCGTCGAATCAACGTACAGTTGATGCTGAAACAACCACTGTTGGTACTCTACAGCTGGATGCCTCTTTTAGTCCGATTCGCCGTGTTTCTTATAATGTTGAAAATGCACGTGTCGCACAAAGCACTAACCTGGATAAATTAATCATTGATTTACAGACCAATGGTACGGTTGATCCGGAAGAGGCTATTCGTACAGCGGCAACCATTTTACAGGCCCAGCTTTCTTCTTTTGTTAACTTACAAAGTATGGAAGATGAAGTTGCAGAAGACGAAGAAGCGGACATTGATCCAATATTATTACGCCCTGTTGATGAACTTGAATTGACCGTACGTTCTGCAAACTGTCTGAAAGCAGAAAATGTATATTACATCGGTGACCTGATTCAACGTCAGGAAGTTGAGTTATTAAGAACGCCAAACCTGGGTAAAAAATCTTTGACTGAAATTAAAGATGTACTGGCTTCTCATGGCCTGTCACTTGGTATTCAGTTGGATAACTGGCCACCAGCTTCAATTCGCGAAAAAGAAGAAGCCAGTTAATTAAATAAAAGTACCCGTATCAATTTACTTATACGGGTTTAGAGATAAAGGTTATAAATCATGCGTCATCATAAATCTGGCCGCAAACTAAATAGAAACAGCAGTCATCGTAAAGCGATGTTTAGCAACATGGCTAATTCACTGTTCGATCATGAAATTATTAAAACGACATTGCCTAAAGCAAAAGAGCTGCGTCGTGTTGCAGAGCCATTAATTACCCTGGCCAAGAATGATTCAGTTGCGAATCGCCGTTCAGCTTTTTCAAAGCTGCGTGATAAGGAAATGGTTGGTAAACTGTTTACCCAGTTGGCGCCTCGTTATAAAGAACGCCCCGGTGGTTATACACGTATTTTGAAATGCGGTTTCCGTTCAGGTGACTCTGCGCCGATGGCCTACATCGAACTGGTTGATCGTCCTGAAGAAGCGATTGCTGAAGATATTGATTAGTTTTCAGCAGCGTTAGAAACAAAAAAACCAGCATAATGCTGGTTTTTTTTGGCAGTAAAATTTTCGGTAGAATATCTGCTAACCCTTTTCATACTCTCAAAAAACATTAAAAGAATTTTTTCCACAGATGAACGCAGATGAACACAGATATTTAAAAGCTTAAAAAACGTTTTTTGTTAACTTCGCCGCAGGCGAAAGCTCAAAAGATATCTGTGTTCATCTGTGTTCATCTGTGTTCATCTGTGGATAATTGCTTTTCTTGTAACTTTGTTATTGTCCAGCATGCGTTGGATATATTTACCGGTAAAAGAGCCGGGTATCTGCGCCACTTCTTCCGGCGTACCGGTGGCGATAATCTCGCCGCCCTTATATCCACCTTCAGGCCCAAGGTCGATTATCCAGTCGGCCATTTTTATTATGTCGAGATTATGTTCAATAACGATCACCGTATTGCCATGGTCTCGCAGCCTGATCAGTACATCGAGTAACTGCTGTACATCATGAAAATGCAAACCAGTGGTGGGTTCATCTAGAATGTAGGCAGTTTTACCGGTATCGCGTTTTGACAGCTCTTTTGATAATTTAATGCGCTGCGCTTCACCGCCGGAGAGCGTGGTGGCGCGTTGCCCCAGGGTGATATAACCCAGGCCAACATCAATCAGGGTCTGCAGCTTTCGTTTTAATACAGGAATGGCATCGAAGAAAACAAGCGCATCTTCGATGGTCATTTCCAGCACCTGGTGAATATTTTTGCCCTTGTATTTTATTTCCAGTGTCTCACGGTTATAACGTTGTGATTTACAGACATCGCATTCAACATAAACATCGGGTAGAAAATGCATTTCGACTTTAATCACGCCGTCACCCTGACATGCCTCGCAGCGTCCTCCTTTAACATTAAAGCTGAAACGCCCGGGTTTATAGCCGCGCGAGCGTGATTCCTGGGTTGCGGAAAACAGTTCACGTATCGGCGTGAACAGCCCGGTATAGGTTGCCGGATTTGAACGTGGTGTCCGGCCTATGGGCGACTGGTCGATATCAACCACTTTGTCCAGGTGTTCTATACCGTGAAAAGATTGATGAGGCGCAGGCACGATAGAATTATTATTTATCGTTTTGGCGAGTATCGGGTATAGCGTATCGTTGATCAATGTTGATTTGCCGGATCCTGATACACCGGTGATGCAGGTAAATAAACCGATGGGAATATCGATATCAACATCTTTTAAATTATTGCCGCTGGCGCCTTTTATACTGAGTACATCACCTGAATGTTTTGTGCGTTGTTGCGGCACCTCTATTTTTATAGTGCCCGCAAGGTATTGACCGGTGAGCGACTTTTTGTTTTTCATGATTTCCTGCGGTGAGCCTGAGGCAATGATCTCACCGCCATGTACGCCAGCGCCGGGACCTATATCAATCACAAAGTCAGCACTTAAAATGGCATCTTCATCATGTTCAACCACGATGACGGTATTGCCAATATCACGCAGGTGGTTCAGTGTTTTAATCAAACGGTCGTTATCACGCTGATGTAATCCGATGGAAGGTTCATCAAGAATATACATTACCCCCACCAGCCCGGCGCCAATTTGACTGGCCAGGCGGATGCGCTGTGATTCCCCACCGGACAGGGTGTCAGAGCCCCGGTCCAGTGTTAAATAATCCAGTCCAACATTGACCAGGAAGTTTAACCGTGAAGAAATTTCGCGATTGATTTTTTCTGCGATTTCACCGCGATGACCGCTTAATTTCAGTGAATCAAAAAATTCAAATGCATGCTGTATAGGCATGGCGGTAAGTTCCGCCAGGGTCTTGTCTTGAATAAATACATGGCGCGCCGCTTCATTCAGCCGGGTACCGTGGCACTTCGGGCAGGCCTGTACAGACATAAATTTCGCCAGTTCATCACGCACCAGGCTGGATTCGGTTTCACGATAACGCCTTTCCATGGTGTGTAAAACACCTTCAAAGGTATGAGTGCGCTGTTTGCCGCGACGACCGGCATGACCGGGGTAATTAAACTGGATTCTTTCTTTCGCGCTGCCGTAGAGCAATATGTTCTGAATGTTTTTATCCAGTTGCTGAAAAGCAAGCTCGACATCAAAGTTATAATGCCTGGCCAGTGACTGGATAATGCTGAAATAATAAGCGTTACGACGGTCCCAGCCACGAATGGCGCCACCGGCCAGGCTCAAATGCGGGCTGACCACACGCTCCGGATCAAAGAAATGATTGTGACCTAAGCCTTCACATTCCGGGCAGGCGCCCGCAGGATTATTGAAAGAAAATAATCGTGGTTCCAGTTCCTGTAAATTGTAACCGCAGTGCGGGCAGGCAAACTTTGCCGAGAAAATCAGATCGGACCGTGGGGTAGTCTCGGTGTCACCCGTATTGTCATCCATCCATGCGATAGTGGCGATATCATTCGCCTGCAACAGGGCGGTTTCAAATGATTCAGCGAGGCGGGTTTTAATGTCCGGCCTGACTTTAAAACGGTCCACAACGACTTCAATCGTGTGTTTCTTTTTGGCATCGAGCAGCGGAACTTCATCCAGTTCATAAACAACACCGTCAACACGAGCGCGGATAAAACCCTGCTGCTTAAAGTCGCTGAATAAATTCAGATGTTCACCCTTGCGGTTACGAATGACTGGCGCCAGCAGCAATAATTTGCTGCCTTCGGGTAATGTCAGCACCTGGTCGACCATCTGGCTGATGGTCTGCACCTGTAATTCACTACCATGTTGCGGGCAGCGCGGTGTGCCGGCGCGGGCAAACAGTAAACGCAGGTAGTCGTAAATTTCGGTAATGGTCCCCACCGTTGAACGCGGGTTGTGTGATGTGGTTTTCTGTTCGATAGAAATGGCCGGTGACAGACCTTCAATAGTGTCGACATCCGGTTTTTCCATCATCGAAAGGAACTGGCGGGCATAAGTGGACAAAGACTGCACGTAACGGCGCTGTCCTTCGGCGAAAATAGTGTCAAATGCCAGTGACGACTTGCCCGAGCCGGACAGGCCGGTAATAACGATTAATTTGTCGCGCGGAATATCTAAATCGATATCTTTTAGATTATGGGTGCGCGCTCCCCGAATTTGAATGGTATCCATATTAATGCAGCGTAATTAAAGCAATCTGGTAGAATGCCGTCTTTTAGCTTTTTCGGCAAGGGTGATAGCTACTTTTTGCTGTTTATTTTGTAACTTCTCAGCGATCGTGGGTTGCTGGTATCGTTTATTAATTTTCCAGGGCGCGTGAATACATCCATGTGGCTCTGCTGCAACGTCCTGTTGCAGAAGCCTGAAAATTAAAAAACGATAACGGCTGAATAAATAATGCTGGGTGTTTAATTTATTTATCACTTTATAACTATGGATTCAGCTTTATCCAACAACCTGGCAGCACATGAACGCCGCAGTGCTATTTCACTGGCGATGATATATGTCTTTCGTATGCTCGGCCTGTTCATGATCCTGCCGGTATTTGCGCTTTATGCTGAACATCTTCCGGGTGCGACACCTTTTTTGATGGGGCTGGCCATCGGTATTTATGGCCTGACACAGGCCGTGTTACAGGTGCCTTTTGGTATGCTGTCTGACCGTATAGGGCGCAAACCGGTGATTTTAATCGGGCTACTGATTTTTGCCGCCGGTTCACTGATTGCGGGTTACGCCAGCAGCATTGAAGGCATCATACTTGGCCGCGCGATACAGGGGGGCGGGGCGATTGCCTCTGCTTTAATGGCACTGGCGGCTGACCTGTCGCGTGAAGAACACCGCACCAAAATGATGGCGGTCATTGGCGCCAGCATCGGCGCTGCTTTTGCGTTGTCAATGGTGCTGGGGCCGGTGCTGAATGACTTGATCGGCATCAGTGGCATTTTCTACAGCACCGCGGTACTGGCGCTGGTCGGCATCGCCATTCTGTACCTGTTTGTGCCAGACCCGCAGTACAGTTATTTTCATCGCGATGCACAGCTTGAAACCCAGTCTTTGTTTTCGGTGATTAAAAACACCCAGCTGCTGCGCCTCGACCTGGGGATTCTAATACTGCATTTTGTGCTGATGTGTGTATTCCTGGTATTGCCGCTGGTGCTGCAAAATGAGATGGCCATGGCAGCGGACAGACACTGGCAAATTTACCTGCCCGTGTTTGTGTTATCGCTGGTCATTATGGTGCCGTTTATCATTATTGCGGAACGCAAACAGTCAATGAAAGCAGTGTTTAACGGCGCCATTGTCAGCCTGATAATAGCCGCCCTCATTTTTTTATACAGCCAGTCCTTTTGGGTTACGGTGCTGGCGCTGGTTATCTTTTTTGCCGGTTTTAACCTGCTGGAAGCTTCGCTGCCCTCGTTAATCAGCAAAACCGCGCCTGCCACGCTAAAGGGCACTGCCATGGGGGTGTATTCCAGCAGTCAGTTTTTTGGGGCTTTTGCTGGCGGCTCGGTGGGCGGTTATGCGCACCAGGTATGGGGTGTTGAGGGTGTGTATTTTACCGTTCTGGCGGTTTTGTGTTTCTGGCTTTTACTGGCAGCTACAATGAAAAAACCAGGCTATTTAAGCACTTACCTGTTAAATGTAGACAATGTCAGTGTGGAACAGCTGCTCGCGGTTGATGGCGTGATTGAAGCATCGCTGATCAAAAACGAAAAGCAGTCGGGTTTCGTGGCCTATTTAAAAGTGAAAAAACGTATCCTTGACGAAGAAAAATTGTTATCGTTAGCAGTCAAAAATTAATCGAAATAGACAGTAATCTAATATCAGCAGGGCAGACAATTATGGCTCAAAGTGGCATAAACAAAGTAATATTAATTGGTAATTTAGGCAAGGACCCTGAAGTCAAGTACATGCCTAGTGGTGATGCGGTAGCAAATATAACACTGGCGACTTCAGAAACATGGAACGATAAAAGCTCCGGCGAGAAGAAAGAAAAAACAGAATGGCACCGAGTGGTTTTCTTCGGCAAACTGGCAGAGGTTGTTGGTCAGTACCTGAAGAAAGGCTCAAAAATATATGTCGAAGGAAAGCTTCAAACCCGCAAATGGCAGGGTCAGGATGGCCAGGACAGATATACCACTGAAGTTGTTGTCCAGGATTGCTTTGTTTCGGTATGGACTTTTTACGGGTGTTGTTCTTTTTCTTGTTGGATGGCTTTCTTGTCCTTTCCGGAATTGTGTTTGTAGTAGTAGTAGTAGTATTGGCAGTAGTGGAACTTGCTGTTGCTTGATGGCTCACATGTTTCTTACTGCCACAAAACAAGGGATCCTTGGCGGGATCGTAGTGATAGGGTGGAAAGGATACCAAATCATCCGCATTGGGATCAATGACAATTTCCACTGGCAATGGTGGTGGA
>CAVYHW010000101.1:0-12329 GCA_963768215.1 uncultured Gammaproteobacteria bacterium | reverse complement strand
ACATTTTGCCGGCCGCTGGGCGCAGTCATACTACTGTCTGCCGGTATTAAAACGCGATACCCATCAAAAAGTATTATGAGAAGTTATCCGCTCAGGTAATTCTTTTTTAGGAACCGATAGCGCCCCACGCTAAACACAAAAAGGAAACGCCTGCGGCTGTGCGGGTATATTTTCTGCGCATGCGGCCATTGAAATATATACTTCAATTTTTGAACAGCAGGGAGTTTTAGATAAACTTGAAGGCTTTGTCAGTTTCAGCTGCATTTTTATGCATTTCTCTGGTGCGGTGTAATAGCAAAACCATAACTTCTATTAAAGGAGAATGGCAAATCCCCGATGGTGTCCCTATGGGCGCGGATAAACTGGTTCCATTTCTGGCTGGACAGACCATCAACTGGAAAGTTGCCTGAAAAAAAAGCATAACTATCCACAGATGAACCCAGATGAACGCAGATGAACACAGATATAAGCTTCTTACTAACTTCTTTGAAATAATACTGATATATTTTTTCTTCTTCATGCCCTTTTTTATGGCTAGACAGTCAATTAGCAAATCGGCTGAATAAAAAGCGATACGCAGATGAACACAGATATAAGCTTCTTACTAACTTCTTTTGAGAATACTGATATATTTTTTATTCTTCACACCCTTTTGTAGACAAGCTTTTTTAAAAACATTATTTTGATCTGTGTTCATCTGCGTTCATCTGTGGACAGTGTACAATGACGATAATGAGTGATAACGAATTTAAATTAATGGCCAACGCTTTCGCGGTTTTTACCCGGTTGTTGTGGATGTCAAAAACCGGTGGCTTTAATGAAAAAAAGGATGCTTTACTGGAAATAGGTGCTGTTACTCAAAGTATGATCTAAATGACAAGATGTCCACAAACAGTGAATACCAGTGCCATATTAACCCGTTTGACGGTGCGAGAAATCCGCTTCGCTGGAAATTAATCGCATCGATCCATCCTAACGCCTTTCGGGTCGCCGTAGCAATAGATGAAGGAAACTGCAGTCCGTGGATTATTTCGTTTCATTCATAAAGAAATGAAACCGGCAAAAATGCGAAACGGGAATTACGATCGGCCATAATACAACGATGGACCACAACTTTATTTTTGCTGCCGCAGAACGAATAAAATCTCACGCAATCCATTGACCCCTTCAGTACCTTCGATAGAGCCGGCAGGTCTGGCTTATGGACAAACGGTATTATCACGTGCGGCGCTGCGGCTCACAAATAGGACAGTGATGAGGCCCACACTGCGTTATACGATGCAAACAGAGCACCCGGAGCGGCCATTTTGCATTATCGTCAACCGCTGGGGGCTGAGCATCCGGCCCGGATGGAGTGATGCATGTAGCAGATCCAAACATGCTTACAGTAGATTCCGCCTGATTAAAATCAAGAATTAGTCTAATACTTCCTTATGGCAACTCTGATTAATTATCATAAATTCTCAGTTGCCCATATAATCAAGGCATTGTTTTAAAAGCATACTTTTTGTATGGTGAGAAGCAATAACGCAGAGTCAGGTTATTGGGCAAAGCCACATGGGGCGGGCTTTCAAGCGCACCCGAGTAAGTATAAACCTGGCTGCATTATGTTCTATGACGGCCCATGATTAACTTTTATGGGCATTCATTGCGAAACATGCCTTGCCAAAATATGATATTTTTGGCTGCGCTTGAAAGCCCTGGTGCAGAACTTTATTATAATTAATACAAGAGTTGCCTTAACTCAACACAATAAAAAATCAGGCAATTTATCAAAAATTGGCTATAGTCTTATTTATATATTTTTTTATACGGCACTAAAGCCCTCAGGAAGTATCATTGCATGGCAACAACATTTTCATGAGCAATAAAGACCTCTCAATTATTGTCGATCGGCAACTTACAGTTCAGTCGTATTGTAGTTAAAACAGCATTACAAAAGGCCGGATACGAAGATATACGCATGCCGGCAGTGCAACCGAAGCCCTCAGCCTTGACGGAGGTGAACAACCAGCCGAGGTATTACTGGACTGGCTAATGCCAGAAATGGATGGTCTGGAGCTTACTCATCATGTTCGACAACGCGACGAGAAAAAGGGGATGATACAGCGATTATTCTATTGACTGCACAGGATGGTGTTGAATACCTGGTTAAGGCCTTCGACCATGGTGTAGATGATTATTTATGCAAACCACCAAATCCCCAGGTGTGCGTTAATGCTGCTCACGTATTGCCACATTACAAAATGATTTGCTTGAAACCTCACGCCAGACGGCGGCATCCAGAACCTTGAAAACATGTCACTTATAGATGACGTAGCACCCGATGAAAAAACTGGATGCACATATACCGGAAGTCTGCCCGACCGGCGGCGCGTTTGCCTGGTACTGGTTGAATTACGTGACATTACCGTGACCTATGGCACATCTGTTACTAATGAGATTTCTCCGCTAGTCAGCATCGGCGCTTACGCCAGGCTGCCAGACCTACAGTTATTGCAAGATTAGACAATAATAACTTTGGCATACTCATGCATCATACTAAAATTCAATATTATAAGATCGCTGCGATTGAACGTATACTCAATATGATTGATAACCGCGCGTATAAAACCTCTATTGGCAATTTAAGTAAAACATTATGCTGTATCGGGACACATTATTATAGCGGCGACCAAACGTTATTTCTGCGGATAAAATGATGAAGCTGGCTAACGCCGAACTCTATCAGGCGCGTGATAACACGTTGTTCCATATTGCTTATTGATTAGAAAAAGTTGGCAGTTGGCATTGGCAGTTGGCAGTATAAAAAAAACATATTCGACTATTTTCCCAGGCTTCTTACTACTTGCCGCCCTTCCATGGGCATATACACACCGCCTTCCATAGCTCTTTGTGGATACCGCCCTTCCATGGGCATATACACACCGCCTTCCATAGCTCTTTGTGATATACCGCCCTTCCAGCACCGCCTTCCATGGCTCTTTGTGGATACCGCCCTTCCAAATAAGCACCACGCCTTCCATGGCTCTTTGTGATATACCGCCCTTCCATGGGCATATACACACCGTCTTCCATGGCTCTTTGTGATATACCGCCCTTCCATGGGCATATAAAAGCCGCTCTCATGGACGCTTTTCAGTATAAATAACAGGCGTTTATTACCCTGCTGTTGCCTCGTCAATGATTTTTTTCAGATCACCATTTTCAAACATTTCCAGTGTAGTATCACAGCCGCCTATTAATGTCACCATTAACATAAACCTGTGGGAATGTCGGCCAGTTCTGCATATCGCGGGTAAATCTAAAAATCTCAGGAGTTCGCTTATTGTAATGTACTGGCGGATCCTGAGATTTTTCAGAATTTACCGCGATATGCAGACTGGCCAACATTTCCACAGGTTTATGTTAATGGTGAGTTAATCGGCGGCTGTGATATTACGCTGGAAATGTTTGAAAATGGTGATCTGAAAAAAATCATTGACGAGGCAACAGCAGGGTAATAAACGCCTGTTATTTATACTGAAAAGCCGCTCCATGAGAGCGGCTTTTATATGCCCATGGAAGGGCGGTATATCACAAAGAGCCATGGAAGGCGGTGTGTATATGCCCATGGAAGGGCGGTATATCACAAAGAGCCATGGAAGGCGGTGTGTATATGCCCATGGAAGGGCGGTATATCACAAAGAGCCATGGAAGGCGGTGTGTATATGCCCATGGAAGGGCGGTATATCACAAAGAGCCATGGAAGGCGGTGTGTATATGCCCATGGAAGGGCGGTATATCACAAAGAGCCATGGAAGGCGGTGTGTATATGCCCATGGAAGGGCGGCAAGTAGTAAGAAGCCTGGGAAAATAGTGCGAAGTATGTTTTTATACTGCCAACTGCCAACTTTTTTCTAATCAATAAGCAATATGCAACAACGTGTTATCACGCGCCTGATCAAGTTTGGCGTTAGCCAGCTTCATCATTTTATCCGCAGAAATAATGGCTTCATCACCGCTATAATAATGTGTCCCGATACAGCCGGTAATATCTAAATTGCCAATAGAGGTTTTATACGCGCGGTTATCAATCATATTGAGTATACGTTCAATCGCAGCGATCTTATAATCCTGAATTTTAGTATGATGCATGAGTATGCCAAAGTTATTATTGTCTAATCTTGCAATAACATCTGTAGGTCTGGCAGCCTGGCGTAAGCGCCGATGCTGACTAAGCAGAATCTCATTAGTAACGAATGTGCCATAGGTAGCGGTAATGCTTTCCAGCTCACGTAATTCAACCAGTACCAGGCAAACGCCGCCGTTTCGGGCAGAAGCTTCCAGTATATGTGCATCCAGTTTTTTCATCAGATACTGTTGATTGCTGGCGCCAGTCAGTTCATCTATAAGTGACATCCTTTCAAGGTTCTGGATGGTTTTTTGCATCTGGCGTGAGGTTTCAAGCAAATCATTTTGTAATGTGGCAATACGTGCAGCAGCATTAACGCGGGCAGCCAGTTCCTGGGGATTTGGTGGTTTGCATAAATAATCATCTACACCATGGTCGAAGGCCTTAACCAGGTATTCAACACCATCCTGTGCAGTGAATAGAATAATCGCTGTATAGATGCCCTTTTCTTCGTCGCGTTGTCGAACATGATGAGTAAGCTCCAGACCATCCATTTCTGGCATTAGCCAGTCTGCCAGTAATACCTCGGCTGGTTGTTGCTCCATCAAGGTCAGGGCTTCGGTTGCACTGCCGGCCATACGTATATCTTCGTATCCGGCCTTTTGTAATGCTGTTTTAACTACAATACGACTGAACTGTAAGTCATCGACAATAATAATTGAGAGGTCTTTATTGCTCATGAAAATGTTGTTGCCATGCAATGATACTTCCTGAGGGCTTTAGTGCCGTATAAAAAAATATTATTAAATAAGACTATAGCCAATTTTTGATAAATTGCCTGATTTTTTATTGTGTTGAGTTAAGGCAACTCTGATTAATTATAATAAAGTTCTGCGGGCTTTCAAGCGCAGCCAAAAATATCATATTTTGGCAAGGCATGCTTCGCAATGAATGCCCATAAAAGTTAATCATGGGCCGTCATAAGAAGCATAATGCAGCCAGGTTTATACTTACTCGGGTGCGCTTGAAAGCCCGCCCCATGTGGCTTTGCCCAATAACCTGACTCTGCGTTATTGCTTCTCACCATACAAAAAGTATGCTTTTAAAACAATGCCTTGATTCAGGTTATTGGGCAACGCCAGAATTTATGATAATTAATCAGAGTTGCCATAAGGAAGTATTAGACTAATTCTTGATTTTAATCAGGCGGAATGCCTGTTAGACCGTGTTTGGATCTGCTATACATGCATCACTCCATACCGGGCCGGATGCTTCAGCCCAGCGGTTGACGATAATGCAAAATAGCTCGGCTGTCTGTTTTGCATCGTATAACGCAGTGTGGGCCTCATCACTGTCCCATTTGAGCCCGGCAGCCTGCGCCGCACGTGATAATACCGTTTGTCCATAAGCCAGACCTGCCAGGCTCACGGTATCAAAGGTGCTGAAGGGGTGAAATGGATTGCGTGAGATTTTATTTCGTTCTGCGGCAGCAAAAATAAAGTTGTGGTCCATCGTTGTATTATGGCCGATCATAATTGCCCGTTTGCATTTTTGCGGTTTCATTTCTTTATGAATGAAACGAAATAATCCACGGACTGCGGTTTCTTCATCTATTGCTACGGCGACCCGAAAAGGGTGGTGTGGATCGATGCGATTAATTTCCAGCGAAGCGGGTTCTATATTCGCGCCTTCAAACGGGTTAATATGGCACTGGTATTCACTGTTTGTGGACATCTTGCCATTTTCATCAATCTTTAGAGTAACAGCGCCTATTTCCAGTAAAGCATCCTTTTTTTCATTAAAGCCACCGGTTTCGACATCCACAACAACCGGGTAAAAACCGCGAAAGCGTTGGGCCATTAATTTAAATTCGTTATCACTCATTATCGTCATTGTACACTGTCCACAGATGAACGCAGATGAACACAGATCAAGAAATAATGTTTTTAAAAAAGCTTGTTGCTACAAAGGGTGTGAAGAATAAAAAATATATCAGTATTATTTCAAAGAAGTTAGTAAGAAGCTTATATCTGTGTTCATCTGCGTATAGTTATGCTTTTTATTCAGGCAAGTTTCCTGCTAATTGACTGTCTAGCCATAAAAAAAGGGCGTGAAGAAGAAAAAATATATCAGTATTATTTCAAAGAAGTTAGTAAGAAGCTTATATCTGTGTTCATCTGCGTTCATCTGCGTTCATCTGTGGATAGTTATGCTTTTTTTTCAGGCAAGTTTCCAGTTGATGGTCTGTCCAGCCAGAAATGGAACCAGTTTATCCGCGCCCATTGGGTATTCATCGGGGATTTGCCATTCTTCCTTGATCAAAGTTATGGTTTTGCTATTACGCGGCAATCCATAAAAATCCGGGCCATTGAAACTGGCAAAGGCCTCAAGTTTATCTAAAACTCCCTGCTGTTCAAAAATTGAAGTATATATTTCAATGGCCGCATGCGCAGAAAATATACCCGCACAGCCGCAGGCGTTTTCCTTTTTGTGTTTAGCGTGGGGTGCGCTATCGGTTCCTAAAAAGAATTTGTTATTACCTGAGCGGATAACTTCTAATAATGCTTTTTGATGGGTATCGCGTTTTAATACCGGCAGACAGTAGTGATGCGGCCGCAGCCCGCCCTGAAACAGGGCATTTCGGTTAAACAGTAAATGCTGTGGCGTGATTGTTGCGCCAATGTTTTCACCGGACTGCTGTACAAAATCAGCCGCTTCTTTCGTGGTGATATGCTCGAATACAATTTTAAGTTCTGGAAAACGTTGTATTAACGGCTGCAGAGTTTTGTCGATAAATACTTTTTCCCGATCAAACACATCGACCTGCGGATCGGTGTCTTCACCGTGAACCAGAAGAGGCAGGCCGGTTTTCTGCATTTCTTCCAGGGCAGCATCACATTTTCGAATATCGGTGACACCGGCGTCTGAGTTTGTGGTGGCGCCGGCAGGATAAAGTTTCAGTCCTTTTATAAAGCAGCTTTTGCGCGCGGCAATGATCTCATCAACTGATGTGTTGTCCGTCAGGTACAGTGTCATCAGGGGTTCGAAATCGGCGCCTTCAACAGCGGCAAGAATCCTGTCGAGGTATTCCACTGCCATAACAACGGTTGTTACCGGCGGACTGAGGTTAGGCATGACGATGGCGCGTGCGAACTGTTTTGCCGTAAATGGCGCAACACTGTTTAAATCGTCGCCATCACGCAGATGTAAATGCCAGTCATCAGGCTGAGTGATTGTTAGTAGTTTTTTTGTCATAATACCCGCCCCGTATTATGCCCTATTATTGGGCCTGTGTTGATATGTCTGTACTTCAAAAATTACTGGCTTTAATGATTTTAAAGTCTGCGCCGCAGAATTTACCGTATTCACTGCAATTAGCTGTGCAATTAGCGGTTGCTTATATAATATCAGGCATCGTTGTGCTGCAAACAACATTAAACCCTGATGATATGCTGGGTGGAATAATTTTAGGCTTTATGGTGCAGTATATTTTCACCTATTTTGTATTGCGCGTTGTAAATAAAGAAGCACGCTTTGTGCAAACTTTCTCTGCAATGTTAGCTGTTGGGCTTTTATTTAACTTATTGTCGTGGCCGGTATTTGCGCTGCTCACCGATGAGTCGATAACTGAATCTTTGAAATCATCAATGTCGCTGGCGTTTTTATTGATAATCAGCTGGGAAGTGCTGGTAAAAGCGCATATATTCAGGCATGCCCTGGAAATGAAAATGTTTGGCGCTTTAGCTTTGTCGTTTTCCCTGTTTTTTCTAACCGTTGTCTTATCGCAGCTGTTTTTCCCTGTCGAAGGAGTTAATTAATTGAAGATACATATTCTGGGTATTTGTGGAACATTCATGGGCGGTATCGCTGTACTGGCAAAACAGGCCGGGCATGAAGTCAGCGGCTGCGATGCAAATGTATATCCACCTATGAGCACCCAGCTGCAAGAGCAAGGTATCAGTTTATGTGAAGGCTTTTTTGCTGCGGATATAGCGGATGATGTTGATGAAGTGGTGATTGGAAACGCCATGTCACGCGGTAATGAAGCAGTGGAATACGTGTTAAATAAAAATATTCCTTATAGCTCCGGGCCCGAGTGGTTGTCAAAACACGTATTAAGCCAGCGATGGGTATTAGCCGTCGCTGGAACACACGGTAAAACCACCACCGCCAGCATGCTTGCCTGGATATTACAGTATGCTGATCTGAATCCCGGTTTTTTAATTGGCGGTGTTCCTGCTAATTTTGGCCTGTCGGCACGAATTGGTGACGCACCATTTTTTGTGGTTGAAGCCGATGAATATGACACTGCATTTTTTGATAAACGTTCCAAGTTTGTGCATTACCATCCAAGAACCGCGGTATTAAATAATCTTGAATTTGATCACGCTGATATTTTTGAAAATTTAGACGCCATAAAAAAACAGTTCCATCATTTTGTGCGCACAATTCCCGGTGACGGTTTGATTGTTAAAAACGGCGAAGACGAAAATATTAAAGCAGTGCTTGAACAGGGCTGCTGGTCGCAAACGGCCGCAATCCATAAGGACCATGATCCGAGTCATAGTGATGATGACTGGTCTATTGGCGAAACCAGTGAAGACGGTAAATCTTTCGAGGTTTTGCTGGATGGCAAAGTTGTTGCAAACGTGAACTGGTCATTGCATGGTTCACACAATCGAATGAACGCCCTGGCGGCAATCGCGGCAGCGCAGCATGCCGGTGTACCGGTGGAGCTTTCCTGTGAAGCGTTAACAGAATTTGAAGGCATAAAACGGCGTCTTGAGGTTAGAGGCGTGGTGAATAACATAACAGTTTATGATGATTTTGCACACCATCCTACGGCCATTGATGAAACCCTGAGCGCAATGAAAGAGGTACAGGGTAGCGGTAAATTATTTGCTGTACTTGAACCGCGTTCGAATACCATGCGTATGGGCGTGCATAAGGAAAGTCTGGCAGGTTCTTTGCAAAAAGCCGATGAGATATGCCTGTACCAGCCGGAAGGACTGGACTGGAATCTCAGTGACGTCATCTCACAATCTAAAGTCCCGGCAACACTGTTTACAAGTACCGATAAAATTATTGAATATTTGATATCTCAGGCATCGGCGGGTGATCATATTTTAATTATGAGTAATGGCGGGTTTGAAGCAATACATGGGCGCTTGCTCGCTGCGCTCGAAGCGCAATGAAAAATGTATAACGCACTGGAATCGTTCCGGACGATTCTTAGCATACACTCCATCCATGGAGATAAACAGTGAAATAATGAATAGTAAAAGCGGACAAATAATATCTCTCGCAATTACCGGTGCATCAGGTGTGCAATACGGTTTTCGTTTGCTTGAAATATTATTACAAAAAAATCACACTGTTTATTTAATGATTAGCAAAGCCGCGCAAGTGGTTATCGGTATGGAAACAGATATCTCTCTGCCTGCACGCTGTAAGAACATGCAACAATTTCTTGTTAATAAATATTCCTGTGAAGATAGTCAGTTACATGTTTTCGGTGAAGATGAATGGACCGCGCCTACAGCCAGTGGCGGTGGTCGGGTTGATGCTATGGTGGTGTGCCCCTGTTCCATGGGCGCATTATCAGCCGTTGCTACCGGCGCCAGTAATAACCTGATCGAGCGTTCCGCCGATGTGATGTTAAAAGAGCGTCGAAAACTGATACTTGTTCCCAGGGAAACGCCATATTCTGATATTCACCTGGAAAACATGTTGAAGCTGTCACGTATGGGTGCAGTCATGCTTTGTGCCAATCCGGGTTTTTATAACAGAGCCGAGACTATCGACGATCTGATCGATTTTGTTGTTGCCAAGATTTTAGATCAGTTAGATATACAGCACGAGTTACAGCCGCGCTGGGGCGAGTGATGCCTTTTATATATTGTCATCTCGAACGGGTGTGAGAGACCTCGATGGCCTGAGTCAGATCTCTCACACCCGTTCGAGATGACATAATAAAGATATTGATATGACTGATAACAATAATTTCTGGGAAACAAAAACTCTGTTGCAGATGACGCGCGATGAATGGGAGTCATTATGTGACGGCTGTGGTTTGTGTTGTCTGGTAAAAATTGAAGATGAAGACAGTGGTGAAGTGTTTAATACTTCGGTGAGCTGCTTTTTGCTGAATATAGAAACCTGCCGATGCAGCGATTATAAAAACCGTTTTTCTAAAGCACCCATGTGTACACAGCTAACACTAAATAATTTGTCACAAATGAACTGGTTGCCTGAAACCTGCACCTACAAACGATTAAATGCCGGTTTGCCATTACCTTCATGGCACCACCTTATCACAAAAGATAAAGATTCGGTTCGTCAGGCAGGTGTCTCAGTCAGGTGGTTCGCACAATCGGAAGAGTATATTCATCCTGATCAGATAGCCGATTTTGTAATTATTCCCGATGAAAAATAAAGATGTCAGTAAATTAATAACAACACATGAAAAACTGGTCCACTCAGAACGGATGAAAGTCGTTTCACATGTGCAGCGTGATACAAAAGACTGGATATTAAATACCGTGATGATTGAAGGTTATGACGTGCCGTTTAAATATAAACGAAAAAAGATGTATAAAAATATCAAAGGACAACGTGTCAATCTAACGTATTACCCGGCAACAGAATCAGTCGCTGGAATAGATATGGAAATCATGAAAGTGGTAAGAATTAAAATTGCGTAGTGTATAGGCATTTACCGCAGAGACGCGGAAGCACAGAGAAAAACAAAATTAATATTGTCATTGCGAGGCACGAAGCACTAATTTTTCCAGGAGCAAAATTGAATGCGTTTTGTGCAGCCTTTAGGGAAATTACATGGATGTAATTTATAATCTCAGGTAGACGACCTGGTGGCTATTAGTATGCACCTGAGTCTATTGCCACTGGTTTACTATGTCCGTGTCAAGCTTTTTTGACGAACTCTGATTTGAGTTTCATCGCGCCAATACCGGTGATCTTGCAATCAATATTGTGATCGCCATCGACCAGGCGGATATTCTTGACCTATGTACCTATCTTCACTACAGAGGATGAGCCTTTAACTTTTAAATCTTTTATCACTACAACCGAATCACCGTCGCCAAGCAACGCGCCATTGGCATCTTTTACACCGGGCTCATTCTGTAACGCGTTTTTTTCTGATCCCTTCGTCCATTCGTGGCCACATTCAGGACAAACCAGCATTGCACCATCTTCGTATGCATATTCTGAATTGCACTTTGGGCAGGGTGGTAAGTTACTCATCAAGATATTTATCCTTTATCATATAAGCGTATTAATAATTTCGCGATAATCTTCGGCGCATTGTGTTGTAGATGCCTGACAGATCCATAAGCCGAGTTGTTCAAAGCCTCCGCGCAACTGGGTTTGAGGAAAAAATTCCACATACAGGCCCGCACCCGGTCCGTTTTGTACGGTGAGTTGAAACGACGCCTCTATGCCTATACCAGCCATGAGTTTGTGTAGACTCTTTATGGCCAGCGACAGGCCTAGCGTTAGATCCTGCAATTCGTCACCAGATAATTCGTGTAAATATTGTTTTGATGTGTTTTTAACTGCCAGTATCGTGGCATAGGGGCGACGCATGAAATACGGAACCAGCAGTTTTACGGCTTGCGTTTCCCAGATAGTCAGGGAAGCGGAGTTTTCCTCAAACATATACTGGGTAAAGGTTTTTCGATGACGCTGTTGAAAACACCAGTTGTTATAAAAACGCTGCGGCATGATATTGGTGAAAGCGATTTGCATGTGGCCGTGAGATTGGGACGCGCCTGCAGACCTGCCGAAGTTTTTTATGATAGAACAGTAACCAAAGGCATCGCTATCTGCTTCAGCAGGTGGCATCCAGCCATCACTTTCCAGCAGCAGTTTGCGTTCCAGATCAGCTAGCTGCTGCATGGAAATCTCAAGATCATTCAGCGGCATATTATGCCAGTCCAGATCATGCACTGAATTTGTCCATTGCAACAGGTGCAGTCCCTGTGAATAACGCCCCAGATGCTCAGGATCGGGATATAAAGGCGTTTCGAGACTATCGGGAGTCAGTGTGGTGGCAGGATAGACGATAGGATACAGGTTGAAATTCACGAACGAAAACCCCTGTGAATGCTCGCGTACATCTAATATGGGTGTGGTGTTCCCAGCACATATCGGACACACTGCGGCGTCAGAGTATCCAGTTTTCTGATTCATA
>CAVYHW010000100.1:0-5919 GCA_963768215.1 uncultured Gammaproteobacteria bacterium | reverse complement strand
CACCCCGTGACTGCGACAATACTGCGGCCACGAATCCGCATAACATAGAGATAGCAATGATAATTTTTACAAAATTGTTTGTTTTCGCCGCCAGCAGAATTGAAAGCATTACACCAACATTTAACATGGCGACGCTGCCAAAAATGATATGGTGATAATAACCTTGCGCAGGCGCATCAGGATATTCGAGATAATGAGAAAAGGCAATAAAAAATAAAAAAGGGCCTGATACAACTGCACCAGCGTATAGATACTTAATCAACGCCACTCTATATTTTTTTACCAATAGATAGACAGGTATCGCCAGGAGAAAGCGTAAATATCTTTCAAGATCCTTTACATATTCATCAATATCCTGCACATTGATAAATGCAATAACACCTGACATGGCATACAGTGCAAAGCAGGATAACAGTAATTTTTCATTTTTAGTTAACTGCTTCCAGGTAACACCCCAGTCCCTTATTACAAAAAGGCTGGCAATAAACAACAGAGCAAAAACAGCACTTGCAACATCCTTGACAGAAGTACCCATCACAGTTGCACAAAAAACGCCGGCGCCAACAAAAAACTCCTGTGGTTTAGTTTTTATATTTGCCAGTAATTGATCTGTATACTTCGTCATATTCAATATTTTTCAAACATTCTGTATGGCCCAGCGGACACACTCTTTTAAAACATGGACTGCAGTTCAGTCCTAAATAAAAGATATTTTTCCTGTCTTCAGTTGTTAATGGTGGGGTGTATTCGGGAGTAGACGATCCATATATCACATTAACATGTACTCCAACGGCTGAGGCAACATGCATTAAGCCGGAATCATTACTCACCACAGATTTCGCACAGGCCAGTAAATCGACTGTATCTACTAACTGTGTTTTTCCACACAGGTTGTAGATCTCACTATTATTATCAGCAATACTGTAGCCAGCTTCTTTGTCTTTATCAGAACCTAATATCCAGACCTGCCAGCCTGTATCAATCAGGGCTTTTGCCAGCTTTGCATAATATTCAATCGGCCACTGTTTTGCAGGACCATATTCAGCCCCGGGCATCATGCATACTACAGCTTTTTCTAATTTCAAACCGAGCTTATCTATTAGCTGGCCCTGATTATTTTTATCTACCTGCAATTCCGGGAAAGGTATTTCAGGTGCCGTTGATGTGTTGATCTGATAAGCATGCGCCACGTATCGTTGAACGGTTTGCTTCAGCACATCCCTGTTTAATTTTCTAATATCATTTAATAAACCAAAACGCATCTCACCCCGGTAACCCGTTCTTACAGGTATTCCTGCAAAAAAAGGAATGAGCGCTGATTTCCATGATCGAGGAATAATAATCGCATGGGTATATTGTTTTGATTTAAGACTTAAGCCCAGTTTACGGCGCTTAAAAAACGAGAACTCACCATGACTAACATCTGCTGATAGCCCTTCACTAACTTCAGGCATACGTTTTAGAATCGGCAATGACCATTCCGGTGCGAGCACATCAATTAAGCAGTCAGGGTACAGTTGTTTGAGTGTGATAAAAAGTGATTGCGCCATCACCATGTCACCAATCCATGATGGTCCGACAATCAGGTAACGACGCTTTTTACTATTCATCTACAACAGCACATACACTGTCATTGCGAGCGAAGCGTGGCGCTAATATTGCCAGGAGCAAAATTGAATGCGCATGGTGCAGCCCGAAGGGTAAATTACATGGATGTAATTTATAACCTCCTTGCGTCTGCTGACTGTCTGGCTGAGATTGCTTCGTACCTCGCAATGACGTGCTTTTAATTATCATTTTATTCAGCCAGAATATCTTTAATAATAGCAACATTGTCCTGCAAATGTTTGTTATTGATTGTTCCTACTATCATACTGCTTACTCCTGGCAGGCTTAATATGTGTTTGAACGCAGCATCTACGCCACCACCGCCTGATGCACTGTCAGCATGGCCGCTTTGCAGGCCTTTTTTAATGATTACACCTTTGTTTAATTTTTCTGCCAGTTCCAGTACCGGACGCTCATCATCATAGTCCAGGTTTGCCGTTGCCATGACGACATCACAATTCTCTACTGTCCAGCAACCGCCTTCCACCGTTTTACTGGACATACCATAAGCTTTAATCAGGCCTTTACTCTTGAGCAAACTCAGTGCATCAAATACCGGTTGGTGGTTAATGATATCCATATCATTGCCATCGGAATGCACCAGCACAACATCAAGCACATCCCGTTTTAATTTCTTTAAACTTTGCTCAACACTGTTAACCGTATAATCATATGAAAAATCAAACCGTGACTCGGCATTCTCAAAGATCTCTCCAACCTTGGTCACGATCACCCAGTCATGACGATCTGGCAGCAGTTCGCCTAAACGCTGTTCACTGCTGCCATAAGCCGGTGCGGTATCGATAAAATTAATACCCAGTGATTTTGCCAGTTCGAACAGCTCTATAACTGTCTTATCATCAGGCAATTCAAATCCAGCACGGGTATTTCACCTGCTGGTTACGGCCGATCTTCACCGTACCCAGCCCCAGCACACTGACATCAATTCCTGTTGAACCTAAGGCACGCTTTAACATCACCCACTGCTCCCAGATGCAGTCTTCCAGCATGCGTCTTCATTCCATGGAAAGTCTGCATATACTGGCTGTTCCCAGTCCGGCAAAGACAGATCAGTACCAGGGCTGATATTTTCTTTATCTAATATTTCTAATAAGGCATCAGCTAAAGCCGGTGCCAATGCCAGTTTTGTCGGCCATGCAGTAATGATTTTATTGTTAGTTTCTATCGAAAAACTGGCCGGACGCGTGGTACCCGGCTTGTTAATTTCCGCGCGGTTAATTTCAAGCACACCCCACTCGGCATCTTTTAACTCTAACCAGGGAATCAGTTCATTTAACTCCTTTTTAGCCGCCTGAATTAATTCAGCATCACTTTTATTGACACCATCTTCAGCCAGTTGACCGCCCATATACCAGACGATGTTTCCCTGCTTATCACGATGAGAAGTAATGGTAATTCTCGGATTGACGGAAGCGCCTAAACAATGTGCATAGATCATATCATTCAGACCCTTATTTGGCCCGCCGCGCATAACCACCATCTTCAATGGCCTACGTTGCATCTCTGGTTGATTGCAGCCAAAACGGGACAATAAATCTTCATTGCCCTCACCTGCAATAAAAATTATTTTTTTGTAATGAAATACATAACTATCACCCGGCGTTGATTGCACTTTAACTGCTTCATTTTCAGCTGCGAGAGTCTCCTGATCAATCATCAGAATAGATTGTTTTCTTGGTTCTGCTAATGCACGAATAACACTAAGAACATCAAACACCGGCTCATCCAGGCGATAAAACTGGCCATGAAAATCTTTATGCTGAAAAATCGCAGGCAAAGCATCTTTATCCAGCTCGGATGATCTGGAGCGCATCACCTTGCTGGCAAAAAAACCGGATATCCTCGAAGTCAGGCTGGTGGTTGACCAGAGATAATGTGCATCGGAAAGTAACTCGGCCTGCGTTAAATCAAGCTCACCGTTGCCCTCAAAACAGGCGCGCCACCGTGACGGCATGTCCGCCACCGCTTCTGATGAGGCGGTCAACTTACCCGTTAACGCGTACTTGGTTCCGCCATGAATGATGCCCTGGGCATAACGTGTCTGCCCAACACCTAGTGCCTGAGATTCTAGCAACACTGATTTATATCCCGCCTGCTGTAACCGTGCCAGTGTCCATAAACCGGCAATACCGCCACCAATGATTAAGTACATCAACAGCTACCTCAATGGGCGTGTCATCAGCAACAGTCATTCATCTTTACCATATCAATATTTCTTTGCTTATACTGGCCCCATCACGCTTTACACAAATTTATTGTAAGCATGAAACATGGATACCGGCTATAAACATACCGGTATCGTTTTTTCTATTACTGTTTACTGAAAACTGGCCAACTCCTTTACACTTTTTCTTTAATAGAATCAATGATTTTTGTCGTTGAAACGCCATCAACATAAACAAGCACCATTACCTGACCGCCCGCCTCTCGAACACAATCACCGCCTGGAATTTTATCAACATCATTATCACCGCCTTTAACTAAAATATCCGGTGATACTTCACAAATTAATCGCGTTGGCTCGTCTTCAGCTAAATGCAACGACCCAGTCAACACAACGCAGTGCTGCCAGCATGCGCATACGATGCTCCACTTTATTTACCGGACGGTCTTCACCTTTCAAACGGCGTACGGTTTCATCGATATTTACGGCCACCAGCAATCGATCACCCAACTCGCTGGCTTCCTCAAGATACGTCACGTGACCGGCATGTAAAATATCAAAACAGCCATTTGTCATGACGATGGTTTCACCACGTGCACGACAACGATTTAGCACCGCGTAAAGATCGGACTCGTCCAGAATACCGTGTTCAGTATTTGACGAATTTTGCTCAATCGCATTTTCAAGTTCGAGCAAACTAACACTGGCGGTACCTGATTTAGCAACGACAACACCTGCCGCCAGATTAGACAGTACCATTGCGCGTTCAAGTGAAAGGCCAGCGCCCAGCGCAGCCGCCAGCGTTGAAATCACGGTATCTCCCGCACCCGTTACATCAAATACTTCTCTGGCCTGCGTCGGCATATGAACAGGATCGTAACCCTGCTGCATCAAACTCATGCCGTGTTCGCTTCGCGTTACCAGCAACGCATCAAAATTAAACTGCTGAGAAAGTGCATTTGCTTTGTCAACCAGGTCGTCTTCGGTTTCACAAAATCCGACGACTTCTTCAAATTCTGAAAGATTAGGTGTAATTAAACTGGCGCCGGTATATTTTTCAAAATCACTGCCTTTAGGATCAACCAGCACCGGAACATTATTTTCATTACACAACTCGATTAATCGTTTTACATTGCGCAAACTGCCTTTGCCATAATCCGAGCACACCACGATATTATGATTTTTTAGTTGCGCTGCAAAGTCTTGCTCAAGTTGCGATAAATCCTGACCGATAAATCCGTCTTCAAAATCCAGTCGCATTAACTGCTGCTGCCGGCTCATGACACGTAACTTGGTTACTGTCGCATTTTCTGGCATACGCACAAACTGCGGATTTAACCCGACTTTTTACAGAGTCTTCTCTAAGGTGTTGCTGCTTCATCATCACCGCATAAACCCATCACCGTACACTGCGCACCCAGGGTTGCGATATTCAACGCCACATTACAGGCGCCACCGGCGCGTTCTTCATTTTGATTAACATGAACGACCGGAACCGGCGCTTCCGGTGAAATCCTGGAAGTTCCGCCATGCCAGTAACGGTCCAGCATTAAATCGCCGACCACCAGCACCCTGGCGCTTTCAAATGAGGGAATATGCATGGTCATAAGATCAGATACTCATATTTCGAAGCTGAAACAAATCGTCGATCAGAATTAATCAACAAGACGGTATTCACAACCACAATAAGGACATTTCGCAGAACCTGTTTCTTCCACAGGAATGTACACCTGAGGATGCGAATCCCACAGGCTGCTTCCCGGCATGGGACAGTGGATAGGCAGGATGTCACGTGTTACTTCGTATAACCTGGTGTCGTTAGGTACATCCAGACCTTGCTGTGCTGCTGTGTTTTGGTTAGGCATATTTAGCTCCAGTTATTTTATTGTCCACAGATGAACGCAGATAAACACCGATAAAAACAATGATTCTTGTTATAAATTTTCTTACTTTCATCACTCCGAACCATTGCATAACAAGCTTTAGCAAGGCGTAAGTATCTAAAAGATTATAAATCACATCCTTGTGATTTACCTGAAGGCCGCTCAATGAGCGTTCTATTTTGCTCCTGGCAAAATTAGTGCTTCGTACCTCGCAATGACGGAAAAAACATCTGCCTTTATCTG
>CAVYHW010000099.1:0-5824 GCA_963768215.1 uncultured Gammaproteobacteria bacterium | reverse complement strand
TCAAATGCACTTTTTTGTAGCTTAGACGCAGATTGGCAGAGGCAGTATATAAGTTTAATATCTGTAATGTAAACAAATCGGCAGAGCATAAATAGTGATAATTTTTACGGTGGCAAGTAAGATTGCTTTCCTGAAGATCGAAGAGGGAATTATGCAACAGAGTTTTATTATCATTGGTATGCTGGCTGGTGGGCTTGGCCTGTTCCTGCTGGCGGTAAGCATGATCACCGATGGAGTAAAGTCTGCTGCAGGTCATGCTTTGCGTGACATGCTGGGCAAAGGGACGCGTTCACCAGCGCATGGTATTTTTACCGGTTTAATAATTACTGCCGTCGTGCAGTCATCCAGCGCGGTCACGGTTGCTACTATTGGTTTTGTAAATGCCGGACTTATTACTGTGTATCAGTCACTTGGTGTGGTGTTTGGTTCTAATATAGGCACCACCATGACTGGCTGGCTGGTGGCCTTCACTGGTTTTAAAATTAACGTGGAGATGTTTGCATTGCCAATAATAGGTGTTGGCATGTTGCTGCGCCTTACTGGCGGTGAAAGCCGGCGTGTGCCTCTGGGTATGGCATTAGTGGGATTTGGCCTGTTTTTTATTGGCATCGATGTACTAAAGGACGCTTTTGATGGCCTGGTGACGGCCATTGATCTACACAAGTTTACTGTTGACGGCATTGCGGGCGTGCTGATGTATATTGGCATTGGTTTTCTTATGACTGTGCTTACCCAGTCATCAAGCGCTGCAATTGCTATTACGCTGACGGCAGCAACCGGGGGTTTACTTGGGCTCTATGCCGCCGCGGCGATGGTGATTGGCGCCAACGTGGGTACCACCTCGACAGCAGCGATAGCGGTGATCGGCGCCACTTCAAATGCAAAAAGGGTGGCTGCAGCCCATATCATTTTTAATATGGGCACAGGGGTAGTGGCCCTGCTGGCGTTGCCCATGTTGTTCTGGGCGGTTCAAAATGCTGAAAAAATCCTTGGTCTTGAAGCTGTGCCTGCCATTACATTGGCCCTGTTTCATACCACTTTTAATGTTTTTGGTGTGTTGTTGATGCTTCCATTTAGCAGTCGGCTGGCACATTTTCTTGAAAAACGTTTTGTCACCCAGGAGGAGGTTGAAGCGCATCCACGTTATCTTGACAAAACGGTAGCCGTCTCACCCATACTGGCAATAAATGCGCTGGCCCTGGAGTTGTCACGTTTAACCACTATTACAAGGCGCATGGGGCTGGAGGCCTTAAGTAGTGAGTTCGTTCATAGCAGGCGCATCGCGAGTGACCATATGATAGCGCGTAAACTTGCCGCCGCTATTGCTGAATTCATCACCCGTCTGGAAAGAGGCGCACTTAGCAAAGAAGTTTCTGAGCAGCTGGCCAAGGTGTTACGCACAGAGCAACACCTGTTAGCATGCGCCGAGCAGGCAATACAAATTGCCAGGGCGCAGGCATTGGCGGAAGATGTGGCGGATGAAAAACTAATGGAAGGGCTTTCTCTTTATCGTGCGCAGGTAGTCAGTCTGATGAAAATGGCAAATCCTGAAGAGGCCGGTTTTTGTTTTGCCGACTGCGAGTTGCAATTAGACAAGGTTCAGGTCGCTTATGATGATGTGAAAGCATTATTGCTGGAGGCCGCATCAGAATTGCGTGTTCCAATTCCTGTGATGATAGACAATATCGACCAGAACAGCCGCATTCGCCGTATGGTGCGGCAGATGGTTAAAGCAATGCACCATCTCAGTGAGTTGTCTATGATTGCTGAAATGAGATTGCCAGAGCCGGATTCAGAGCCCGAGTCCGAAATCCCTGAAAAAGATACAGAAGGCAATGAAAAACAGGATAAAGCAATCATTGAATAATCATTACAATGTGGCTTTAACCTGTCAGCTTGTTTAACCCGAATATTTCATAGGAACGCTAAAAAACCGCTTAACACTAAGATTATTATAAGAAATAGTATTATGTTAGGAAAGTACACTATGTACCCGACAACGCTATGCAGTTTTTGGAAAAATATCAGCGGCCATTTTGTACGATTCGCCTGTAACCATAGCTATGGCTATGCTTTTCGTCGAATCGTACAAACTGACTCACTGATATTTCCCCAAAATTCTGCATTCCTATGAAATATTCGGGTTAGAATCAAAAAAACTTTAGAAGGTTTGCTTTATGGTATGTATTAAAAGAATCATTCTTGATGTGCTTAAACCTCACCAGCCAAACGTACTCGAATTTTCACAGCATATTGCAGCAGTTGGTGTTGGTTATCGCGTGCATTTGACTGTGCTTGAGGTGGATGAAAACACGGAAACAATTCAACTGGAACTGGAAGGAAATGCAATTGAGTTTGATGCAGTTAAAGACGCCATCACCAGTATGGGTGGTTCGGTTCACAGCATTGATGAAGTTGATGTCCAAAATGAAGCTGATAATGAATAAACCTTAATGGGGTTATTTAACAGGACAAAGTTTCTCCTTGATATTACCAGCACACACGATATTGTTCGTCGCTATTTTGTGGTCAACGGTTTTGATGGTGCGCTCACTATGCTGGGCCTGATCATCGGTTTTCTTGTTAGTTCAACATCAGATTTATCAGTGACTCTTAATGTTTGCCTGAGTGCGGCCATTGCCCTGGGTATGAGCGGCCTTAGCAGCGCCTATATTAGTGAGTATGCTGAACGGCGCCGGGCGCTGGGTAAACTGGAACAGGCGATGATCAGCGACCTGCAGGAAAGTGCACACGGTGTTGCCAGTCACTGGATGCCGCTGCTCATCGCCCTGGTCAATGGCCTTGCGCCGCTTGTTATTTCACTGATTATACTGTCGCCGATATGGCTATCTATCGTCGGCGTTTCACTGCCTCTGCCACCGCTATATGCATCAATTATTATTGCCCTGCTGCTGATCTTCTTGCTGGGTGTTTTTCTCGGGCGTATCGCAGGCATCTCATGGTTTATTAGCGGCATACAGACCATGCTGGTTGCTATGGTCACTGCTGCGCTTATCTATCTTTTTGCAGGACATTAACCCTGCTATTTCATAGGAACGCTGTAAATTCAACATAACATTATGGTTATTAATAATAGAGGTATATTAGAAAAGTACAATATGTTCCCGTCAACGCTATGCAGTTTTTGCCATAAATATATTTCTATGGATATCAGCGGCCCCAAGATTAATTTATTTTGGGCACGATTCTCCTGTAACCATAGCTATGGCTATGCACATAAAGTCATCACGGGGCGAATCGAACAAACTGATCCACTGACCGATTTTATAAAATATCTCCCCATTGTCTGCATTCCTATGAAATAGCAGGGTTATGATGTCACAAGTTGTTTGGCATGGTATGAATACAGAAGAGGTGTTGCTGCATCTTGAGTCTTCAGTGGCTGGTCTGACTTCTGAAGAGGCCCAAAGGCGTCTGGCCGAACACGGCCTGAACATTATTCCAGAAAAACAACAGCGCAGCATGGGTTTTATTCTGCTCGGGCAATTTACCGATTTCATGATTGTGGTGCTGCTGCTGGCGGCGCTTATCTCCGGTTTCATTGGTGAAGCGCAGGATACCATCGCTATTCTGGTCATTGTGTTGCTGAATGCCGTTATAGGAACAATACAGGAATTCAGGGCAGAGCAGGCGGTGGCAGCCTTGCGGCAAATGGCCGCGCCAGAGGCTCAGGTGCTGCGTGATGCCCAGGCCGTAACTCTGCCAGCAACACAACTGGTACCTGGCGATGTGGTGTTGCTGGAAGCAGGTAACATAGTGCCTGCTGATCTTCGGCTGCTTGAAGTTGAAGAGCTTCAGGCTGATGAATCTGCGCTCACCGGTGAGTCACATACCGTTGAAAAACAAATTGGGAGTCTGGATAAAGCAGCGCTGCCAGTCGGTGACCGTAACAACCTGGCTTTTAAGAGCAGCCTGATTACCCGCGGTCGCGGCAAGGGAGTGGTGGTTGCAAGCGGGCTGGAGACTGAAATCGGCCATATCGCAGAAATGCTGCAGTCTGAGGCAAGGGTGAAAACACCTCTACAGCAGCGACTGTCCCGCTTTGGCCGATACCTCGCGCTGGCTGTAGTGGCTATTTGTATTATTGTGTTTACGGCCGGGTTATTACAGGGGCAGCCTGTTCTGCTGATGTTTTTGACTGCGGTCAGTCTTGCCGTTGCGGCCATACCGGAAGCACTGCCGGCCGTGGTATCTATTTCACTAGCGCTCGGCGCGCGCAAGCTGATTTTGCAAAATGCACTGGTGCGTAATTTGCCTGCAGTAGAAACCCTGGGTTCGGTCACTTATATCTGTACCGATAAGACCGGCACGCTGACACAGAACCGCATGACCGTTGAGAAGCTCTATGCCAGTAGCGAACACCATGCTTCTTTAGCCGCACCGCAGACCAGTCAGGTATTAACAGAACTGGGCCGGGCAATGGCATTGAACAATGATGTGGCGGAAAAAGACGGTAAACCGGCCGGTGAACCGACTGAACTGGCCCTGTTTGAAGCTGCCCATCAGGCAGGTTATAACAAGTCAGAACTGGAGCAGGTATTGCCGCGTATTGCGGTTATCCCGTTTGACAGTGATCGTAAACAAATGACGACCCTGCATCAGTCAGTCAAAGGTGTAGTTGCCTATGTCAAGGGTGCGCCAGAGCAGCTGTTAAAACAATGTAGCAAAATATCAGCAAAGACTTCAGCCGGTGATGGGCTGGTGGCGATTTGAGCCAGGGCCTGTTTTCAGCGAGGTCGAACAGCTTGCCAATGAGGGTTACCGTGTACTGGCGTTTGCAAAACGCGAATTTGCCAGTTTGCCCTCGCAACTCGATTCTGCCGCACCGCTGGATGCTGAAGCCATTGAAAAGGAGCTTACCTTTCTCGGCCTGGTGGCGCTGATCGATCCGCCACGAGCTGAAGTGCCGCAGGCAGTTGAAGATTGCCTGGCAGCAGGCATTACCCCGGTGATGATAACCGGTGACCATGCGGGCACTGCTATGGCTATCGCCCGGCGGCTTGGTATATGCAATGACGAATCGGCAGTCCTGACTGGTGATGAGCTGGAAAAAATCCCGGATGATAAATTTGCCCGTCTGGTCGAATCAATACGTGTTTACGCAAGAGTGGCGCCAGAGCAGAAGTTACGCATCGTTAAGGCGTTGCAGGCCAACGGTGAATTTGTCGCCATGACCGGCGACGGGGTCAATGATGCACCTGCACTGAAACGCGCCGGTATTGGTGTCGCCATGGGCAGGAAAGGTACTGATGTCGCGCGGGAAGCCTCGGACATGGTATTGCTGGATGATGATTTTTCTACCATCGTACATGCGGTGCAGGCCGGGCGCCGGATATTCGACAATATACGCAAGTTCATTAAATACACCATGAGTTCTAATTCAGGTGAAATATGGACGCTGTTTCTGGCCCCCTTTCTTGGTTTGCCCATTCCTCTGCTGCCGATTCATATCCTGTGGATCAACCTGGTGACCGATGGCCTGCCGGGTCTGGCGTTAACGGCAGAGCCGGCAGAACCCGGTATTATGAATCGTGCGCCGCGCCCTCCGAGTGAAAGTATCTTTGCCCATGGCATGTGGCAACATATTGTCTGGGTGGGGCTTTTTATCGGCGGCATCTCGATTGCCGCCATGGCCTGGGCGATTTCCCGTGAAGCGGTCTACTGGCAGACGGTTGTATTCACCGTGCTGACTGTGTCACAGCTGTTTCATTCACTGGCGGTACGCAGTGAAAGCCTGTCGCTTTTTCGCCTTGGCCTGCTGAGCAACCTGCCGATACTGGGGGCGGTTTTACTGACGTTTGTG
>CAVYHW010000098.1:0-12434 GCA_963768215.1 uncultured Gammaproteobacteria bacterium | reverse complement strand
GAGAACTGGCAGCAGGACTTGTCTGCTTTTGCACAAAGTCATGACCTGATGACTATTCAGGAAGCCATGCTGGATGAGGAATTGACTGCGCTATTAGAGCTGCATGACTTTAACTGGGTAATGAACACGGCATTTTACCTGAATGGTACCGCTGCTGGGGTGATGACAGTGGCCGGCGCAGATGCAGTTCACAGTTGCGGCTTTAAAGTTGATGAACCATTGATTCAAATCCCAAAATCAACACTGATAAGTTACTACTCGATAAAAGGTTCTGAAAAGCGTCTGTTAGTTGCCAATATTCACGGTATTAATTTTACTTTTGGCGTAACTGCATATCGCCAGCAACTGCAAACATTATACGATGCGATAAAACATCATGGCGGACCAATGATTGTTGCCGGCGATTTTAATAGCTGGAGTGAAAATCGAATGGTGCAGGTGAATGAATTAATAAAAAAATTATCGTTGTCAGGCATTGAATATCCGGTTAACAATAAAACACATTATTTTGGCAATGCAATCGATCACGTTTTTTATCGGCAATTAGAGCTTGTCAGTAACCAGGTATGGCAGGTTTCTTCTTCGGATCATAATCCAATATCAGTAAATTTTAGATTTCAGGAAACTGTTTTTTAAGAGCTTTTTTAGTCCACAGATGAACGCAGATAGAAGCAAATATATTTATTGTTAGAGAAAAAGCCTGCAAATGACTTCTATCGCAAAAAAACGCAAGGGATGTAAAGTTTTAAAACTAAAATCTCATATCTGTGTTTATCTGCGTTCATCTGTGGATAAATATTCTTTTTCGTTAAATTCTTCCAGCATACGCAGATAGTTATTAAACCGTTGTTCATTTAATTTACCGTCTGCAACTGCCTGTCTCATGGCGCAGCCGGGTTCATTTTTATGGCTGCAGTTGCTGAATTTGCAGGCGCCGTAAAACTTTCTTACATCAACAAAGCCATGGGTGATTTCCTGCTGACTTTTGTTGATGGGGGTAAAGTCGCGTACGCCGGGTGAATCGATAATAATGCCATTATCTTTCAGGTGGTATAACGCAGATACGGTTGTCGTGTGTTTACCTTCGCCGGTTGCTTCCGATGTTTTGCCGATTTTAATTTCTTCTTTTGGCAAAATGGCTTTAACGATTGAAGACTTGCCCACACCTGATAAACCAACGAGTATACTGGTGGTATTGCTCAATGCCTCTGACAGTTCATCTAAACCGATGTTCTGTTTTATGCTGGCGCCAATCACGTGATAGCCGATGTTCTGGTACATAGCGGTCAAATCTTCAACAAGCTGTTTTGATTCAGCATCCATTAAATCGATTTTATTAATAACAATAACTGCTTTAGCGGGAAGATTTTCAGCTGCAGTTAGATACCTGTCGATAAGATAAGGATTTGGCTTTGGTGTTAGCGCGGTAACAATAACTAATAGTCCGATATTGGCCGCCACGGGTTTGGCGGCGCCTGCAAAACCAGTTTTCATCAGCAGGTTTGTGCGTTCTTTTATCGCAACAACAACATTGTGTGAATCTGCAGAAGGTAATTGAGCTGTTTCCTTTGTCTGCTGCACCAGTACATAGTCACCGCAGGCGATATCTCCCAGGTTCTGCCTGATTTTGCATTTTATTGTTTCCAGGTTTTCAGTTTCAGCAAATAGCTGGCGGCCATGATGGCTGATGACACGGGCTATTTGTGTGCTGGATTCATCCAGCGATGAATTATTGTCCTGTAGCAGGTCATCTTTAATTTTATTTTTTTGTTGTGAAGCAATACGGCGTTGTTGTTGTTTTGAAAGTTTACGTTTTGCCATATGGGAAAAAACTTAGAGGTTTTGTGCGCTGTTTATTTTTGCTGCACAGATAAAATCATTAATAGATAAACCGCCAACACTATGCGTATTGTAAGTGACAGTGCAGCGATTGTAGCTGACTAGCAGCTCGGGATGATGGTCCTGTTGATGTGCTATTTGGGCAATGACATTAACAAATGCCATGGTCTGGTAAAAATTCTTAAACCTGTAGGTATAGCTTATTGACTGTTGTTCCTCATTTAGTTGCCATTGAGGATCCAGTTGTGATAAATATGCTGAAGCATGTTCCTGATTGAGCGCATTATCATTAGCTGATAGATTGCTGCATTGTTGTGAAGCAAGTTCAGCCATTAGTACTTTTTTAAAAGCGGTAATATTTTTTATTCAGGAATTGAACCACGGCATCGGTATCCTCATCAAACCATGGTATGTTGTTACCATCTTTGCAGCGTACAACCTGTTTACTTAAGGCATCGATTGATTTAACAAATCGGTTCTTACGAGTATAAACTTCATCTGTATGACATTTAACACAGTGACTGTTATGTGCTTTTTCGCCAAGTACGACAGGGTCGGTAGTTTCTTCATCATTAGCACAGGCAGTATTACTTATACTGATGGCCATTAAAAATAAAAGGCTACTCAGTAATTTTTTACTTAGGGATTTAGATGATAGTAGTTTCATGGTTATTCTCTTCTGTTTGTTCTGGACTATTAGTTTTTTACGTTACAAAACTCTCATTCAGGCTGGCGCTTAGGTTATCCCTGAGATTATACCTAAGATTATCCCTGTGCGGTTAAATGTGCAATCCTTACAGGTGCAGGCGGGTGAGAGTCATAAAATGCTGAATATAATGGGTCTGGTGTTAATGTACTGGCATTTTCGCGGTACATATCAACAAGCGCATGAATAAGATATTTCGCATCGGTTTGCTGCGCAGCAAAAGCATCGGCTTCAAATTCATTTTTACGTGAAAAAATACTGAACAATGGCTGAAATACAAAAGTAAATGCAGGCATGATCAGGGTGAACAATAACAAAGCCAGGTATGTGGGGTATTCACCTGCATGCTGGCTGATTCCTAATGATGTAAAGAACCAGTCGGCTTTCATTAACCAGGCCAATATAGCAAGCGCGACCAGTGTTATTGTAAACGAAATGGCCATGCCTTTAATAATATGTTTTTTCTTGAAATGCCCCAGTTCGTGAGCAAGCACGGCTTCGAGCTCATCATTACTTAACATTTTAAGTAAGGTATCGAAAAATACGATGCGCTTATTACGGCCAAATCCTGAAAAGTAGGCATTGCCGTGTGATGAACGTTTAGAGCCATCAATCACAAAAATCCCTTTGCTGTTAAAACCGCAGCGTTTTAACAGGCTGTTAATACGCTCCAGGGTTTCTCCTTCTTCCAGAGGTTCAAATTTATTGAATATTGGTGCGATCCAGGTTGGATAGACCCACATCATAAACAGGCTGAAACCACTAATGACCAGCCAGGTATAGATCCACCATTGATCACCTGCCTGTTCCATCAACCATAATATGATATACAGCAGGGGAACACCTATAACCAGGCCAAGCAGGCTGCCTTTAAGAATGTCAGTGATAAATGTTTTTATCGTGGTGCGGTTAAAGCCGAACTTTTCTTCGATAACAAAAGTACTGTATATGGAAAATGGCAGATCAAGCATTGATGATATAAAGGTATAAACCAGAATAACGCTAATGCCGGTTAAAATGGGGTTGAGTTCAAGTGTCACAATATTCCTGTCCAGCCAGTCCAGGCCGCCACCTAGTGTCCATAGTAGTAACAGCATGACTTCATAAAATAAAGGTAAACGGCTAAATTTGACCTTGGCCATGGTGTAATCGGCCGCTTTCTGGTGTTCCTGTAGAGAAATATTATCAGCAAATGATTCAGGCACTTTGCTGCGGTGCTGTGCGACATGTTTTATCTGGCGATGTGAAAGATACAGCCGCATCAGGGTCGATATCAATAACATGGCAAGAAACAGGAATAAAAATGGTGTTGTGTGTATCTCGTTCATTAAATACTCTATATGGATTCTATAATAATGCTTTGTGTTATAAGCCGTAGCTTGTATTATCTGACATTTTGCAGAATATACCACTGATTGCTTCAGTAAAAAACTGCGTTAACACTAATGATAACAGGGTAAAAATAACAAATGGCAAAACTAAGTGATGAAAACCTGATCTGGATAGATCTAGAAATGACCGGACTGGACCCTAATTCAGACCGTATTATTGAAATTGCCACCATTGTTACTGATAAGAACCTTAATGTTCTTGATGAAGGGCCATCAATAGTTATTCATCAGGCAGATGATGTTATGGCTAATATGGATGAGTGGTGCACCAACCAGCATGGCAAGTCAGGCCTGACAGACCGTGTACGAAACAGCGCCATTTCAGAAGAAACCGCAGAAAACCTGACACTGGCATTTTTAAGGCAGTATGTGCCTGAAGGCAAGTCACCTATGTGTGGCAACAGTATTTGTCAGGACAGACGTTTTATGGCGCGTTATATGCCACAACTGGAGCTCTTCTTTCATTATCGTAATCTTGATGTCAGTACTTTAAAAGAGCTTGCCGGCCGATGGGCGCCTGAAAAGAAAATGGTCTATACCAAAGAGTCAAGCCATCTTGCGATGAATGATATAAAAGATTCCATTGCCGAACTGAAGTATTACCGTGAGCATATACTTACTATCTAAATAGAAGTTGTTGGTTGTTAGTCGTTGGTCTTTCGACTAATGACTAACAACCAACAACTAACGACTAAAAACTATCGACTTCTATTCAACAGGCGTATCAGGATGATTGCCCCACTCAGACCAGGAGCCCGGATAACCCAGCACATTCTCATAACCTAAGGATTTTAAAACCAGCCATGAGTAGGCAGAGCGATGATGTGACTGGCAGTAACACACAATTTCCTTGTCTTTGGTTAAACCTAAACTATCAAGCCGTTGCTGGATTTCCTCAGCAGGTAATCTACGCAGATTGTTGTTCCGGTTCATCGCTTCGGTCCATTCATAATGTATAGCGCCGGGAATATGGCCTGCTTTATCAGCGTATTTTTTTGCACCGCTATATTCAGCAAATGAACGTGCATCAAGAAAGGCCACATTGTCATCTTCCAAATGGGTCTGTATAAAAGCACGTGTTGCGGTATGAAGATGTGTTTTATTCAGGCTGTAATTACTGGGTTCAGGTTTATCAGGTGGAGCGTTGCTCAACTCATGGCCTTCATTTGCCCAGCTATATAAACCGCCGTTAAGCACCACGGCTGTTTCGTGACCAAAAACATGCAAGGTCCAGACAAAACGTGCAGCACAACCGCCACCTTCGTCATCATAAGCCACAATCAGTGATTTTTTTGTGATGCCCAGGCCGGACAGTAACGCAGAAAAATCTTCATTATCAGGCAGCAGACCCATCACCGGTTTATCTGTTTTAATAATATCGATGTAGTTAACAAAGTGGGCGCCGGGAATATGCGCCTGTGCATATTGTTTCGCTTTGCATAAGTCGACAATGACAAGGTTTTCATTGTTGCGTAAGGTTTCGAGTTCGTCTGGTTCGATAAAGTAATTTGATTGTGACATAAGTGCTTAATTGTAAGTATTAAGTTATAGGTTGTAAGTTTAAAGTTATATGTTATAGGCAGTTTTGAGCTGATTTTATACTTACAACTTAAAACTTATAACTTTTGTGATGGTTTGTGCTGTGGTGTTAAAACAGTGTCTTTAGCAGGAGAAGATTCATCGGCGGCAGGATAATCCAGTGAAAAATGCAAACCACGGCTTTCTTTACGCTGCATAGCGCTACGGATAATTAATTCTGCCACCAGTGTTAAATTGCGTAGTTCAATTAAGTCGCTAGTTATACGGAAATTGCTATAGTACTCATTTATTTCCTGCTGTAACAATTTGACACGGCGCATGGCGCGTTCCAGGCGTTTATTGGTCCTGACGATGCCGACATAGTCCCACATAAAACGACGCAATTCTTCCCAGTTGTGCGAGATCACTACCTCTTCATCAGAGTCTGTCACACGGCTTTCATCCCATTGTAAGATTTCAGGATACGGGTATGGCTTATCTAATTGCGCCAATATATCTTTTGCGGCCGACTGGGCAAATACCAGGCACTCTAATAATGAATTACTGGCCAGGCGGTTGGCGCCGTGCAGTCCGGTGTGTGAAGTTTCACCGATAGCATATAAATTACTGATGTCGGTCAGGCCGTTTAAACCGGTATTAACACCACCACAGGTGTAGTGTGCTGCAGGCACCACGGGTATGGGTTCTTTGGTTATGTCAATGCCAAATTTCAGGCAACGCTTATGAATAGTCGGAAAATGTGAAACGATAAATGCCGGGGAACGATGACTGATATCCAGATAGAGACAGGGCGCACCTAAGCGTTTCATTTCATGGTCGATAGCGCGCGCCACGATATCACGCGACGCCAGTTCACCGCGTTTGTCAAACTTTTTCATGAACTGTTTACCGTTAGGCAATAATAATTTTCCACCTTCACCACGAACGGCTTCACTGATAAGAAATGATTTTGCATCCGGGTGGTATAAACAGGTTGGATGAAACTGGTTGAATTCCATGTTGCTGATACTGCATCCCGCGCGCCATGCCATGGCTATGCCGTCTCCGGTAGAACCATCAGGGTTGCTGGTGTACAGGTAAACTTTGCTGGCGCCACCAGTGGCCAATACAACAAAACGCGCCTGGAAAGTTTCAACATGATTGTTTTTTATGTTGAGAACATAGGCGCCTATACAGCTATTTGGCGTGTTTTTGTAGCCCTGTTTTTCAGTGGTAATGACATCAACCGCGATATGGTGTTCATAAAATGTGATGTTGTGGTGCCGGCGAGCGTGATTTTCCAGGGTATCACTCATGGCTTTGCCGGTGGCATCAGCCGCGTGGACAATGCGGCGATGGCTGTGTCCGCCTTCACGGGTTAAATGCAGTTCTCTTTTACTTGAGTTATAAGTGTCATTGCTGCTAAACGGCACACCCAGTTCCTGCAGCCAGCGTATGTTTTCAGGGCCATGTTCAACGGTGAACTTTACTGCTTCACTTTTTGATAATGAGGCGCCAGTCTTTAAAGTATCGGCAATATGTGATTCAAAGGAATCATTATCATTGAGCACTGCGGATACGCCACCCTGTGCATAATATGTGCTGCCGTCTTTAGTCGCTCCCTTAGTGATGAGTGCAATACTGCATTTATCGGCAATGCGCAGTGCAAGGCTGAGGCCGGCCGCCCCGCCACCGATAATCAGCACATCATGTTGGTATGTATTTGGCATGTTATTTATTATCTTTGGCATGCTAGACTTTATTTTCCTGCCAGACTTTAAGAGTTTGATGAAATAGGGTAAGTTTATGTGACTGATCTTACCTGATTTTACACAAAACACAGCCTATATATTGGGCTTAATATTAGGCTTAAAAAAACATTGGGAACTATAGTGAAATTTGTCTGTCGTACCGTGCGGGATATTACATCGCTCATTGAGATTGCGCGTAAAGAGGGAAATCTATGAGTGAACGTGATATAGATCAGGAACTGGTAGAACGGGTCCAGAAGGGTGATAAAAAGGCCTTCGATTTACTCGTAATTAAGTACCAGTTGCGTTTATCTAAACTGGTTTCCCGGTTTTTAAGAAATCAGTCAGATGTGCCGGATGTAGTACAGGAAGCTTTTATTAAAGCCTATCGCGCTTTACCTAATTTTCGTGGCGATAGTGCGTTTTATACCTGGTTGTATCGCATTGGGATAAATACTGCAAAAAACCACCTGGTCGCACAATCACGTAAAAGCCCGGCTAATAGCATTGATGCGCAGGAGGCTGAAGATTATGGCATCAGTGAATGGCTCAAGGAATATGCCTCGCCTGAACGTGAAGCGCTGGCGGCAGAACTTGAAACGACCATTCATAAGGCAATGAGTGATTTAACCCCGGATTTGCGTGAAGCCATAACTTTGCGAGAAATTGAAGGACTAAGTTATGAAGAGATTGCTGCGGTCATGGATTGCCCTGTTGGCACGGTGAGGTCACGAATATTTCGTGCTCGTGAAGCAATAGACAGCAAACTGGCGCCGATACTGGACGATGATAGTCATCATGTATCGAACCATTATGGATAAAAGAGGACTAACTTAGTGAAACGCCAGCTTTGTCGGGCCAGTTCGTCAGTTCCAGTTCGTCAGTTGAGAGCAGGTAACAAATAAATTTATAGTTTTGCTAATTAATTTTTTTTGGTGATGAGTCATGTTAACGAATAAACGAAAAGAAAAAATTTCAGCTTTTCTGGATAATGAGATGCATCCCGATGAGTTATTGTCATTTTCAATGTCATCAGAGCCTGAAGACGCAGAAGCAGTGCAACGTTACCAGATGATGGGTGAAACCTTGCGTGGCGAGATGAGTGAAGCATCTTTTATTGATGTCAGCCAGGCGGTGCATGAAGCGTTGCTTGACGAAAATCTTGTTGTTAGCCACACAGAACCGGTCGCTAGAGTGACTACTGGTAATACAGGCCATAATCGCGGGCATTTCGCTTTATCTGCCTGGTTTCGACCTGCTGCCGGTATGGCGGTGGCGGCCTCAGTTGCGCTTGTTATGGTTGTTACCTTATCTGGACAGGAGAGCCCAACAAGTCTGCCCATAGCAAAAAATATTGAGCAGCAGCCTGTTGCTGCACCAGCAGTGCAGCTGGCCATAAATAATAAACCAGTGGATAAGAAAGCCAAAGATTTAGACCCACGTCTGGTTAATCATCACCTGGAATTTGCAACACAGGACACCTTGCAGGGCCGTCTGCCTTATGTAAGAGCGGTTAGTTACCAGAAGAAAAAGTAGTTAAAGTAACTCATAAATGTGTTCCATCCCCAATAATTCAGCTAAATTTTTTGCGGCTATAAGCCTTTGTTTTTTAACTTCAAATAGTTTTGCTGACGACCTGTTTGATATGCTTAAACGCATGTCAGAGGCTGATCAGAACCAGAATTATCAGGGCACCTTTATATTAAGAAAATCAGATAGTCTTTCGGCCTTGCGTGTTAGCCACGGTGTGGATAGTAAAGGGGTGTGGGAAACGCTGGAGTCTCTGAACGGTGAAACAAGCAAAGTGTTCAGGCATAACAACCGGGTCATCTCTGTTTTTCCGGACCGTGAAATAATTACGGTCCGTGAGACTAATAATAAACAATCATTACACCAGAAGCTGCCCGATAATCTTGATCAACTCGCGCAGTTTTATTTGATGAAACGTCTTGACGATGACCGCATAGCAAATTACCAGACTCTTGTCGTTGATTTAGTACCCAGGGACCAGTATCGCTATGGTTATCGATACTGGGTGGATAAAAATAATGGCATGCTGCTGCGTTGTGATTTAGTTGGTGAAGATAATAAGGTTGTTGAACAAATGATGTTTACCTCGTTAGATTATCTGTCTGAAGTACCTGCTCACGCTATAGAATTACAACAGTTTGAACAAATTGAGCAGCGATTGCAGGATGAAGCGAAGGTTGAAGCACCTCAGGCTGTAGAGGCAGGATGGAAAGTTGGCCATTTGCCCAAAGGTTTTATGTTAACGCAAAGCACTAGGCGCTATTCACAACCGCCGTCTGTTGATGACAATAAACGAATAGCAGACACCTTATCTGATACCTCGTCACCGGAATTGTTGCACATGGTGTATTCTGATGGTCTGGCCTCAGTTTCTGTTTTTATTGAAGTAAATCAGGGTGACGGCAAACATTTACAGGGAGAGTCATCCATGGGTGCGGTAAATGCTTTTGGTAATGCTGTGGGAGATTATTTCGCCACAGTGGTAGGTGAGGTACCGGCAAAAACGGTCCAGTTAATGGCCCAGTCCATGGTTAAATTGCCGTAATTGTAAGGACAGAAGGAATGATAGAGGAGACGGCGCAAGTTATTGAAATAAAAGGAGGTTTCCTGGTGTTGCAGGCGTTCAGGCAATCTGCATGCGGTAGTTGTGCGGCAAATAAGGGTTGTGGCACTTCAGTGCTATCGAAAGTCGTCGGTCAAAAATTCAGCCGTTTCCAGGCGGAAAATAGTATCAATGCAAATGTAGGTGATACCGTCATCGTGGGCATTCCTGAGGATGCGCTGCTTAAAGGTTCAATGGTTATGTATGTCATTCCCATTCTGGGGATGTTTGTTTTTGCCTTGCTGGCGGATTATTTTTTAAGCATAACGATACAAAATCGTGATTTTCTCATTGCAATGTTTACTATTGTGGGGCTGGTTTGCGGTTCACTACTCTCTAAATGGTATTTTGCTTCTTGCTCCAGTGCGCATAAGTTTGCACCAGTGGTGCTGAGAAAAATTATTGCTCAAATTGATCATCAGTAGCTACTACCATTCGCTGAGAGTGTACTATCATGATAAACTACGGCATTAGTTTGCTGAGTATGCCTGACGGATTTGCCAGACAGTTTTTTCTGAATAGCAGAACCTGTAGAAACACCTGGTAGTTAAACCGGCTATGCCGGTTTTTTTCTGTCTGTAATTAGTGCTTAGTGGATAGAACAACAGCGCGTACCAGCCAGGTCCTTCATTACTTTTTCGGGTGCACAGTTGGAATTCATACTTTTTTCACGCAGTCATTGCTCATTGTGCGAAACCATGGAAGATGAATTAAGGCCGTTTATAGAAAAATATAATATTACCGTGAAGCGCCAGTATATTGATAATGAGCCCGAACTGGAGCAGCGCTATGGCAGCAAAGTACCGGTATTAACATTGAATGACAACACACTTTGTGAATATTTCCTGGACCCGGAGTCTTTATTACGTGCAATCAGGCGATAGCCTCAGCAGTAGCATCACTGAATAAACGCATTTAATATAATAATTTAATGAAAAACATTCGTAACTTTTCCATTATCGCGCATATTGATCACGGTAAGTCGACACTGGCAGATCGACTGATTCAGTCCTGTAATGCGTTAAGCGAACGTGAAATGGAAGCGCAGGTGCTGGATTCAATGGACCTGGAGCGTGAGCGTGGCATTACCATCAAGGCGCAAAGCGTCACCCTGAATTACAGGGCGGATGACGGTGAAATATACCAGCTGAACTTTATCGATACACCGGGCCATGTGGATTTTTCATACGAGGTTTCACGATCACTGGCAGCCTGTGAAGGCGCCTTATTGATTGTTGATGCTTCCCAGGGCGTCGAGGCGCAGAGTGTTGCAAACTGTTATACCGCGATAGAGCAGGGGCTGGAAGTGATACCTGTGTTAAACAAGATTGACTTGCCTGCCGCTGATCCTGATCGTGTTTGTGAAGAAATTGAGGAAATTATCGGCATTGATGCCAGTCATGCTTTGCGGGTCAGTGCAAAAACCGGTGAAGGCATCCATCAGTTGATGGAGCAGCTTGTTGCTGAAGTTCCGCCACCAAAAGGTGAGCGGAATGCACCGCTACAGGCCCTGATTATTGATTCCTGGTTTGATTCTTATGTCGGTGTCATTATTTTAGTTCGTGTTATGCAGGGAACGATATCACCGCGCAAAAAAATGACGGTAATGTCTTCACAACGCAGTTACCTGGTGGACAAGGTTGGTGTGTTCACACCCAAACGTGAGGACCGTAACAGTTTATCGGCTGGCCAGGTTGGTTACATCATTGCCAGCATGAAAGAAATTGATTCTGCGAAAGTGGGTGATACCATCACCATGACCGAGAATCCGTCAGTTGTGCCACTTGAAGGTTTTAAGGAGGTGCAGCCGCGTGTTTTTGCTGGAATGTTCCCGGTCAGCTCGGATGATTACAATGATTTTCGCGATTCGCTTGATAAACTGACCTTAAATGATGCATCACTGAAATATGAGCCAGAAAACTCTTCCGCCTTAGGTCTGGGTTTTCGTATTGGATTTCTTGGCCTGTTGCATATGGAAATCATACAGGAGCGGCTGGAACGCGAATATGATCTAAATTTAATTACTACCGCGCCAACAGTGGTATATGAAGTACTCAATACCAGAGGTGAAGTCTATGAAATTCATAACCCGGCAGATTTGCCGGAAGTGAATTTAATAGAAGAACTGCGTGAACCGATTATTAAAACCAATATCCTGGTGCCGCAGGAATATGTGGGTAATGTTATTACGCTGTGTATTGAAAAACGTGGTGTACAATTAAACATGCAGTATATGGGCAAACAGGTTTCATTGAGTTATGAAATGCCGTTAAGTGAAGTTGTACTGGATTTCTTTGACCGCCTGAAATCAGTCAGCCGTGGCTATGCATCGTTTGATTATGAGTTTGACCGTTTTCAGGCTGCTGACCTGGTTAAAATAGACATTCTGATTAACAGTGAGCGAGTTGATGCGCTGTCAATTATCGCGCATCGTGATACAAGTGTCCGACGCGGTCGTGAAGTGGTAGACAAAATGCGTGAACTGATACCTCGTCAGATGTTTGACATTGCAATCCAGGCGGCAATCGGGCGAAATATTATTGCACGCTCAACGGTCAAGGCGCTGCGTAAAAATGTAACAGCGAAATGTTATGGTG
>CAVYHW010000097.1:0-13883 GCA_963768215.1 uncultured Gammaproteobacteria bacterium | reverse complement strand
GCCGGTGCTTTATTACGCTACGCATAAATTAAAAACTGGTACGGGTATAATGGTTACCGGTAGCCATAATCCGCCACATTACAATGGCATTCGAAAATGGTCTATGCTGGAAACACCCTGCACGGTGAGAGCATTAAGGTGCTTTACCCCAACATTGTGGATGGACATCTAAACAGTGGGGAAGGAACATATACGCATCAAAAGATTATTCCTGAGTACATTGGTACCATCGTTAGCGACATTAAACTTGAAAAACCTTTAAATATTGCTGTCGACTGCGGTAATGGTGTTGCCGGTGTATTGGCACCGAGCTATTTACCCGCTTGGCTGCGAAGTTACTGAACTGTTTTGTGACGTTGATGGCACTTTTCCAAATCATCATCCTGACCCCTCCAAGCCTGAAAACCTGCTCGACCTTAAAATGCCATGAAGGAAAACACCCTGGACCTGGGTCTTGCATTTGATGGTGATGGTGACCGTGTTGGCGTTGTCGATGATCAAACAAAATATTCTCTGGCCAGATCGCCAGATGATGTTATACGCTGAAGATGTATTATAACGCAAACCCGGCGCACAAATTATTTTCGATATTAAATCCAGCTACCAACTTAGCAAAGTTACATTAAAGAACTGGGTGGTGAACCGCTGATGTGGAAAACCGGGCACTCATTAATTAAAGCCAAAATGAAAGAAACCGGCGCAGTGCTTGCCGGCGAAATGAGTGGCCATATTTTCTTTAAAGAACGCTGGTTCGGTTTTGATGATGGCTTATATAGCGCTGCACGCATGCTGGAAATTATCAGCCAGTTTGACGAAGCCCAGCTCTGATATTTTTGCAAAACTACCTGATAGTTTTAATACACCTGAAATCAAATTAACTTTGAAGAAGGCGAACATTATAAATTCATGGAAAAGTTTACAAACAGGCAAGTTTCGAAAATGCCGATATCGCTACCATCGACGGCATGCGCGTCAACTGTGCTAATGGCTGGGGACTGATTCGCCCATCCAATACTACGCCCTGCCTGGTATTGCGCTTTGAAGCCAATGATGAAAGTACCTTAAATGCTATTCAAGATAATTTTCGCAAACAATTACTGGCGGTTGATAGCAATTTGAGTTTGCCTTTTTAAGGAATCTCTGATTAAGTTAATAAAATTTAGGCTGAGAGATTATGAGCCATTATAGCCAGCGTAAAATTCTTGGACTTGATCAGAGCTTCCTTAAGCAACCTGCCGGCACAATAGCGATTTCTAAAAACTGATACATTATCGGGGACCATCTGTGGACAAGCAATCTGCTCTTAATATTGCCAACGTCTTATCCGAGGCATTACCTTATTTACAGGCACTGAACAATAAAACCATTGTCATCAAGTTCGGTGGCAATGCAATGATTGATGATGACTTAAAAAACAGTTTTGCCCGCGATATTGTTTTATTAAAACAGGTTGGTGTAAACCCCGTGATCGTCCACGGTGGCGGCCCGCAAATAGGTAAGCTGCTGGAAAAAATCGGCAAAGAATCAAAATTTATTGACGGTATGCGTGTTACGGATCGCGAAACCATGGATGTGGTTGAAATGGTCCTGGGTGGCCTGGTAAACAAAAGCATTGTCAGCCTGATAAATCATAATGGGGGAAAGGCGGTTGGCCTGACCGGAAAAGATGGCTCTATGATTCGCGCAAAAAAAATGGCAATCACGCGTGAATCAGCTGAGCTGCAGGCGCCGGAAATTATCGACCTCGGTCATGTTGGCGAAGTGACCGCCATTGATCCATCTATTGTCAACGCACTTGATGAAGGTGATTTTATCCCCGTGATAGCGCCCATAGGGGTTGGTAGTAATGCGGTTTCATACAACATCAATGCTGATATCGTTGCCGGCAAAATGGCTGCTGTATTAGGCGCGGAAAAATTATTATTACTTACCAACACAGCGGGCATATTAGACAAGCAGGGAAATCTCCTGACTGGACTGAATGGTAAAAAAGTCAATGAACTCATAGCCGACGGCACCATAGCAGGCGGCATGTTACCGAAAGTAAACTGTGCGCTGGACGCCGTTCATTGCGGCGTAAAGACCTCACACATTATCGATGGCCGGGTAAAGCATGCAGTGCTGCTTGAATTGTTAACCGATGAAGGCGTGGGCACCTTGATTAAATCGTAACACTGGAAGGACGGGTATAGTCGTTGCTTCTTTTTAAAGATAGGTTCATTAGCCTTTCTTACATCGGCAGTTAGACCGCCTCAGAATATATTGCTACTCTCGCAAAGGCGCAAAGGCGCAAAGGCGCAAAGCTCGCAAAGAAGGGTCACAGTATCTTTGATTTTTTTATTCGCGTTCTTTGCGCCTTTGCGAGATAAAATGAATGAGAGCAATGAGGATGGCTTTCAGTCACTGGCCGTTGAGAGCTGTTTGTTATGAATTAATTTCAATAATGAACTGCTAACCAGATTGTTTCAGTATCAGGGAATGTCCACTCAACCTTGTGTTTTTTATGCGCCGGTATATCGATAAAATCACCGGCTTTCAAGTTAACAGATGATCCATCTGCAAACAACAGCACCGCTTCGCCGCTTAACACTATAACCCATTCGTTTTTATCCTGATCGTACCAGTCGGATTCTGATGAATTATGCCCCTTTGATATAATACGCTCTATTGTTACGTATTCACTCTCAACAAGCCGCTCAAATACTTCTGCCTCAAGATTTTGCGGGATGTCATTAAATATATTATTCATCTTGAATATGTTTCATGAAACTCAGGACTTGAAACGAAACCTTGGCAGGCTGATGTTATATTTAATCGCAAGCAGGCGTGTTAAAAAGATACTTAGTCCGGCAATGGTTGCGGCAAATGTAATATCCAGCTTCAGATAGATCAGAGCAATAAACAGCAAAGAGCCTCCCCATGAAACGGTGGCGTAAAGTGGGCTCTGGAACACTACGGGTGGTTCACTACTTAATACATCGCGAAAAATACCGCCCATGGTGCCGGTCATTACCCCCATAAAACTGGCGACCAGCCAGGGAGCGCCCACCATTAATGATACCAGTGTTCCGGCGACACCAAACGTGGCCAGGCCAGCCGCATCAGCTACCAGGAAAAATCTGGGTGGAATGGCTGTGAGGCGTGCTGTTATAAAGATGGCGATAGCGCTGCCAAGTGAAGCGATAAAGAACCCCTGGTCGCGTATCCAGAAAACATCTCGGTCCAGTAGCATGTCCCGTAATGAGCCGCCACCAAGACCGGTTGCAATGGCAATAATAATTACACCGAACAGATCAAATTGTTTAAAGCCGGCCTTTAATACCCCGGAGGCTGACGAGACGATAACAGCAATCAGGGTAATCCAGTACAGGTTGTCTAACAGGGCGGGGGTTGGGCTAACAATCATGGTTATAGAAGCTATTCAAAATTACAGGGAACGAAGTACTTATATAATAAGCCTTCCATCTTACTAATAACATATTTCAATAATGAGTATTGTCAGTGCGGTCTGTTTAATATCTGATGTAATTATTTAGGTTAAATTGACAATAACGATAAATAGTGTATACTTTTGACAGCTTGAAAGTACTACTTATATTTATGCAACACCATTTCGATGTCACATCTTTAGTCCCTCGTCCTGTTCTTCATATTTAATAACAACACATTCTGGCCAAATGGCTTTATGGTTTTTTAAAACCGGGCTCACACACTTAAATTTAATTAATAGGAAATAACTTATGTCTACTACAACCGGCACCGTAAAATGGTTCAACGAATCTAAAGGTTTTGGCTTTATCGAGCAGGAATCTGGTCCAGACGTTTTTGCTCATTTCAGCGCTATCTCTAGCTCAGGGTTTAAAACTTTAGCTGAAGGCCAGAGAGTTGAATTCACTGTTGCCCAGGGTCCTAAAGGTCCTCAGGCAGAAAACATCGTAGCGCTTTAAACATAGATCGCTATATGGCCAGTATTGAATACAATACTGGCCAGCTTCACATTCACATCCTTCGGGATCGAGTGCTAAAAGGCAGGACCTTAAAGTCCTGCCTTTTTTTTGCTTAATGTGCTTCGAGAAATCAAAGTGTGCTGGTGAAGAAATAGCCGCGTTATCATTCTTCACCAGCACGCTTTGATTTCTCGAAGCACATTAAGCAAAAAAAAGGCAGGACTTTAAGGTCCTGCCTTTTAGCACTCGATCCCGAAGGATGTGAATGTGAAGCTGGCCAGTATTGTATTCAATACTGGCCATATAGCGATCTATGTTTAAAGCGCTACGATGTTTTCTGCCTGAGGACCTTTAGGACCCTGGGCAACAGTGAATTCAACTCTCTGGCCTTCAGCTAAAGTTTTAAACCCTGAGCTAGAGATAGCGCTGAAATGAGCAAAAACGTCTGGACCAGATTCCTGCTCGATAAAGCCAAAACCTTTAGATTCGTTGAACCATTTTACGGTGCCGGTTGTAGTAGACATAAGTTATTTCCTATTAATTAAATTTAAGTGTGTGAGCCCGGTTTTAAAAAACCATAAAGCCATTTGGCCAGAATGTGTTGTTATTAAATATGAAGAACAGGACGAGGGACTAAAGATGTGACATCGAAATGGTGTTGCATAAATATAAGTAGTACTTTCAAGCTGTCAAAAGTATACACTATTTATCGTTATTGTCAATTTAACCTAAATAATTACATCAGATATTAAACAGACCGCACTGACAATACTCATTATTGAAATATGTTATTAGTAAGATGGAAGGCTTATTATATAAGTACTTCGTTCCCTGTAATTTTGAATAGCTTCTATAACCATGATTGTTAGCCCAACCCCCGCCCTGTTAGACAACCTGTACTGGATTACCCTGATTGCTGTTATCGTCTCGTCAGCCTCCGGGGTATTAAAGGCCGGCTTTAAACAATTTGATCTGTTCGGTGTAATTATTATTGCCATTGCAACCGGTCTTGGTGGCGGCTCATTACGGGACATGCTACTGGACCGAGATGTTTTCTGGATACGCGACCAGGTGTTCTTTATCGCCTCACTTGGCAGCGCTATCGCCATCTTTATAACAGCACGCCTCACAGCCATTCCACCCAGATTGTTCCTGGTAGCTGATGCGGCTGGCCTGGCCACGTTTGGTGTCGCCGGAACACTGGTATCATTAATGGTGGACGCTCCCTGGCTGGTCGCCAGTTTTATGGGGGTAATGACCAGCACCATGGGTGGCATTTTTCGTGATGTATTAAGCAATGAGCCACCCGTAGTGTTCCAGAGCCCTCTTTACGCTACCGTTTCATGGGGATGCTCCTTGCTGTTTATTGCTCTGATCTATCTGAAGCTGGACATTACATTTGCCGCAACCATTGCCGGACTTAGTATCTTTTTAACACGCCTGCTTGCGATTAAATATAACATCAGCCTGCCAAGGTTTCGTTTCAAGTCCTGAGTTTCATGAAACATATTCAAGATGAATAATATATTTAATGACATCCCGCAAAATCTTGAGGCAGAAGTATTTGAGCGGCTTGTTGAGAGTGAAGACGTAACAATAGAGCGTATTATATCAAAGGGGCATAATTCATCAGAATCCGACTGGTACGATCAGGATAAAAACGAATGGGTTATAGTGTTAAGTGGCGAAGCGGTGCTGTTGTTTGCAGATGGCTCATCTGTTAATTTGAAAGCCGGTGACTTTATCGATATACCGGCGCATAAAAAACACAAGGTTGCGTGGACATTCCCTGATACTGAAACAATCTGGTTAGCAGTTCATTATTGAAATTAATTCATAACAAACAGCTCTCAACGGCCAGGGACTGAAAGCCATCCTCATTGATCTCATTCATTTTATCTCGCGAAGGCGCAAAGAACGCGAAGAACAAAATCAAAGATACTGTAACCATTCTTTGCGAGCTTTGCGCCTTTGCGAGAGTAGCAATATATTCCGAGGCGATCTAACTGCCGATGTAAGAAAGGCTAATGAACATATCTTTAAAAAGAAGCACCGGCTATACCCATCCTTCCAGTATTACGATTTAATCAAGGTGCCCACGCCTTCATCGGTTAACAATTCAAGAAGCACTGCATGCTTTACCCGGCCATCGATAATGTGTGAGGTCTTTACGCCGCAATGAACGGCGTCCAGCGCACAGTTTACTTTCGGTAACATGCCGCCTGCTATGGTGCCGTCGGCAATGAGTTCATTGACTTTTTTGCCATTCAGTCCAGTCAGGAGATTTCCCTGCTTGTCTAATATGCCCGCTGTGTTGGTAAGTAATAATAATTTTTCCGCGCCTAATACAGCAGCCATTTTGCCGGCAACGATATCAGCATTGATGTTGTATGAAACCGCATTACTGCCAACCCCTATGGGCGCTATCACGGGGATAAAATCACCTTCATCAAGTGCGTTGACAATAGATGGATCAATGGCGGTCACTTCGCCAACATGACCGAGGTCGATAATTTCCGGCGCCTGCAGCTCAGCTGATTCACGCGTGATTGCCATTTTTTTTGCGCGAATCATAGAGCCATCTTTTCCGGTCAGGCCAACCGCCTTTCCCCCATTATGATTTATCAGGCTGACAATGCTTTTGTTTACCAGGCCACCCAGGACCATTTCAACCACATCCATGGTTTCGCGATCGGTAACACGCATACCGTCAATAAATTTTGATTCTTTGCCGATTTTTTCCAGCAACTTACCTATTTGCGGGCCGCCACCGTGGACGATCACGGGGTTTACACCAACCTGTTTTAATAAAACAATATCGCGGGCAAAACTGTTTTTTAAGTCATCATCAATCATTGCATTGCCACCGAACTTGATGACAATGGTTTTATTGTTCAGTGCCTGTAAATAAGGTAATGCCTCGGATAAGACGTTGGCAATATTAAGAGCAGATTGCTTGTCCACAGATGGTCCCCGATAATGTATCAGTTTTTAGAAATCGCTATTGTGCCGGCAGGTTGCTTAAGGAAGCTCTGATCAAGTCCAAGAATTTTACGCTGGCTATAATGGCTCATAATCTCTCAGCCTAAATTTTATTAACTTAATCAGAGATTCCTTAAAAAGGCAAACTCAAATTGCTATCAACCGCCAGTAATTGTTTGCGAAAATTATCTTGAATAGCATTTAAGGTACTTTCATCATTGGCTTCAAAGCGTAATACCAGACAGGGCGTAGTATTGGAGGGCCGGACCAGTCCCCAGCCATTGGCAAAGTTGACGCGGATACCGTCGATGGTAACGATATCTGCATTTTCGAAACTTGCCTGTTCGATAAACTTTTCCATGAACCTGTAATGTTCACCTTCTTCAAAATTAATTTGCAATTCAGGTGTATTAACACTGTCAGGTAATTTTTCAAAAATGGCAGAGCTGGGCTCATCAAACTGACTGATAATTTCCAGCATACGAGCAGCGCTGTATAAGCCATCATCAAAACCAAACCAGCGTTCTTTAAAGAAAATATGGCCGCTCATTTCGCCTGCAAGCTCCGCACCGGTTTCTTTCATTTTCGCCTTAATAAAAGAGTGCCCGGTTTTCCACATCAGTGGTTCACCGCCGAGGTTTTTAATGTAGCTTGCTAAATTGCTGGTGGATTTAATATCGAAAATAATCTGCGCGCCCGGTTTGCGTTTTAATACATCAGCGGCGTATAACATCATCTGACGGTCTGCCCATAAAATATTTTGCTGATCATCTAATATGCCAACACGGTCGCCATCGCCATCGAAGGCCAGCCCCAGATCCAGGGTGTTTTCCTTCATGGCATTTTGCAGGTCGAGCAGATTTTCTGGTTTGGATGGGTCCGGATGATGGTTTGGAAAATTGCCATCAACATCACAAAACAGTTCCGTCACTTTGCAGCCTAAGCGGGTAAATAGTTCGGTAGCTAATACACCGGCAACACCATTACCGCAGTCCACGGCAATATTTAAAGGTTTTTCAAGTTTAATGTCGCTAACGATGGCACCGATGTAATCAGGAATAATATTTTGTTGCGTATAAGTTCCTTCACCGCTATTTAGTCGACCCTCAACAATATTACGGTAAAGCACCTTAATGCTATCACCGTGCAGGGTGTTGCCAGCAATAGACATTTTCAAACCATTATACTGTGGCGGATTATGGCTACCGGTAACCATAATACCCGTGCCAGTTTTTAATTTATGCGTAGCATAATAAAGCACCGGCGTGGGCACCATGCCAACATCGACAACATCACAGCCACCGGCACGCAGGCCCTCACTTAAACGCTGAGCCAGTTCCGGACTCGAAAGGCGTCCATCGCGACCGATAACCACCGTTTTCTGGTCCTGTGCTAATGCTTCGGTGGCAAATGCCTGACCGATTAGCTGTACTGCGTCAGGGGTCAATGCGCTCTCTACTATGCCACGAATATCGTAGGCGCGGAAAATTTCTTCAGTAATTGTCATGGTATTTTTATACTATTTTTTTAAATAAAGTAATGTCGTTAATCGCCATTGTTATATTTGGTTTTTTTATGGGCGGATTTCTTATAGGCGGTTATTTATGGCCCGAGTGCCCAAAACCACCTACGCCACGGTCAGTGCTGACAAAGTCATCAAGCACTTCAAAGTCCGCCTGTATAACAGGCACAATGATTAGCTGTGCGATACGGTCACCGACCTCGATAGTGAAACTTTTTTTGCCACGGTTCGAGCAGGAGACGAACAACCAGCCCTGATGTTCTGGGTCAATCAGACCAACTATTAGTAATGAAATACAGTGTAACATATTGGTAAAACCGCGTGTTAATACTGTATTTGTAATGAATTGCTCTTTAGATTGAAAAGACGCTTATAGAAGGATTTACTGATGACTGGATTAATACACAAGTGTCAGCCGCCGCAATCAATTCAGTAACTGAGTTTGCATTATATGTGGCTGCATATAGATTATCCAGGCCTGATGCTCTATATATTAAGATAATGAGCGAAGCATTATTTCAGCTATCCTATGGACAAATATGTGCGGCAAATGCTGCCATCATCTTCAAAGTGAAGCACCCATAATAAATATATAGCGGAGTTGGTCATCGTATACAATGATCGCTGCGCCGGAGCAAAAAGTCAGTGCAATTACAGCCCTGGTTAGAATTAGTATACCGGATGATTCCTGGCATCAAACAGGCTATATTATTGACAGATTCCACTGCAGAATCTGACCAGATAATTCAATGGCCCAAATCAGGCACTATACATGATGATGTTAAAGCGACTGCGAATCTGGCTGTCAGTCAACAGAAAACCATTACTACAACGCTTTCATCCATGCAGGGAAATGATATGGCTGTTGATATGGTCATCGCTTTACCATTGACGAGAATTGCCAGTTTTACCGGGGCACTTGCAATTCTCGTCAATATCAAACCCTCGCAGCAACCTGTGGTGATGCAGTTACTGCATTGGAGTGAAAACTGGTTACTGCTTTTATTAAATAAGGAACAAAGCCAGAAGCCAGTTAATGATATTGAGAGAAAGACATCTTTTATATCAGAAAAGTTTTCTATGTTATGGTCGAATCACTCACAGCTTGTGTTTTTAGGTGTTTTGCTGGTGATTGCTGCCATGTCCATGATCACTGGCAGTTACCGGGTGACAGCACCAGCTAGCCTGGAAGGCAGGATTCAGCGCGTCATCGTTGCCCCTTTTGATGGTTATATCGCTAATGCATATGCTCGTGCCGGTGAGAACGTTACCGCAGGCAAAGTCATTGCCGAACTGGATAGTAAAGAATTAGTGCTACAGCAGCAGCGTTACGAAGCTGAAAAGCAAGAGCATACTCGCCAATACCGGCAGGCCCTCGCATCGAGAGATAAAGCGCAGGCACATATATACAAATCACAGATCAGCCAGGCACAGGCACAACTGCAACTACTGGAGAAAAAAATACATCGCTCCATATTAAAAGCGCCTCTCGACGGTGTCATCATTCGCGGAGACCTGAGCCGTTCTCTGGGTGCGCATGTCAAGACTGGTGATGTGCTTTTTGAGATTGCACCACTGGATGAGTACCGGCTGGTAATCAAGGTCGATGAAAAACAGGTAGCCGATGTACAGAAAGGCTTGCAGGGTATATTGAATCTGAAAGCACTGCCCTCTGACGGGCTGCCATTCGTTGTACACAAGGTTTCACCGGTCTTTGAAGAAAACAGCGACGGCATTGCTTATCGCGTTGAAGCAACAATGAAAGAAAATCACCCGGCACTGAGACCGGGTATGCAGGGCATTGCAAAAATCGAAATTGATCAACGCAGTTATGCCTGGATCTATCTTCATGAACTTTACGATGCGCTCCGCTTGTGGTTCTGGTCGTGGCTGCCATGAATTCTGACCAGTCATCAGTGCCGCTGCCTGGATCATTTCCTGAACCATTACATGACACAGTTGATGAAGCCTGGCAGCATATCGCTAATTTACATCTCCGCCTTCGTGACTCAGTAAAGTTTTACCAGCACACTTATCGCGGAACTCCCTGGCTTATTATTGCTGACCAGCAGAATGAAAGTTATTTTCGCTGTACTGCTGATGTACAGCAATTTTTGAAGTTACTCGATGGTACAAGGAGCATCGAACAGGCATTTTCTGAAGTGCAAGATGTGTTCGATATAGCGTTAATTAAACGAGATATCGTTTTTCTAATAGCCAACTTGAAAAAAAGTAATCTGCTGCATGAAGATTTTGACACTTCCCGGGATGGTGCAACTCAAGATAATTGTTCAATTCCAGATACAGGGCCAGAAAAGAAAAAGGCAAATTCATGGTTGCGTCCGTTTTCGATAAAGTTCGCCCTGTTTGATCCAGATGATTTTCTTGAAAATACGGTGAGATACATAAAGCCATGGCTGGGGTATTCCAGCCTGTGGGTATGGCTAATGTTTGTTGTAGTAGCATTGTCCGTATCAATTCTGCACTGGACGGAACTGGTTGAACATGGACAGGCGAGATTCAATGATCCGAAGAACCTGCTATGGTACTGGCTGCTCTATCCTCTGGTGAAAACTTTGCATGAGCTGGGGCATGCTTACACTACAAAAGCGTGGGGAGGAGTAGTACATGAGATGGGCGTAATGTTACTGGTTTTTTTTCCAGTGCCTTATGTCGACAGCTCTGCAGCCAACCGTTTTAGTTCAAAAAATAAACGTATCATGGTGAGTGCTGCCGGTATTATGGTCGAAGTATTGCTGGCTTCACTGGCCTTATTGCTGTGGGTATTAACAGAACCTGGACTAATACATGACCTGGCATTTGATATCGTTATTATCGGTGGATTATCGACTTTAATATTTAACGCGAATCCTTTATTACGTTTTGACGGCTACTATATTTTCAGCGAATTCCTGGAGATTCCCAATCTTGGGTCTCGATCAAATCAATACATCGGTTACCTGTTTAAACGATATGTGCTTGATATCGCAGATTCATTATCGCCGGTCACTGCCGTGGGTGAAGCAAAGTGGCTGTTTGTGTATGGACTTTGCGCAAGTATTTATCGGATTTTTATCAGTCTATTTATCGCTTTCTGGGTGGCAGGTAAACTATTTATTATCGGCACAGCATTGGCAATATGGGCTGTATTTACACAGCTTTTTAATCCCCTGATACAATGGTTAATTCGCCTGGTTCCAGTCGTTCAAGCGGCGCAGAGATTACAGCGTCTAGGAGTTGTTGCAAGCGCTTTCATTATTATCGTATCAGGCAGCCTGCTGATACCAGTCGGTCATAGTACTTATGCCGAAGGATTAGTAAATCTGCCGGAAAATGCATTAATTCGAGCGGGTACCGATGGAATTATTAAACAGGTTCTGGTAACCGACGGCGTACCAGTTACAACTGGTACCAGAATTTTAAAACTAGAGAACCTGGAGCTGGACACTCGCCATGACATTTTGTTAGCCAGGCTTGAGGAGGCCCATGCAAGACTTAAAGAAAAAATGCTTCAGGAACGTAACGAAGCTGAAATTATTAAGGTTAAAATTTCTTCAATTGAGACCGAAATAAAAGATGTAAATGAGCAATTAAAAAGTCTTAATATCACCAGTACGACTTCGGGTATTGTCTACTTGCCACTTGCGAGTGATCTTCCGGGTAAGTATGTAAAACGCGGAGAGATTATTGGTTATATCGTAGACCTGAGTCAAGTAAGCGCCAGGGTTGTGATACCACAGTCCGCTATTGATGATGTCCAGCATGAAACACAGTCAATTTATGTCAGGTTAAGAAGCCGCCCCGATGAGATTCTGTTAGCAAAGTTCTTAAGGAAGTTACCACAGGCGACAGATCAGTTACCTAGCCGATTACTAGGTTCAGGCGCTGGTGGTGAAGTTGCAGTGGATTTCAGGGATGAGAGTGGTGTGCAGACGATATCAAATATCTTTGAGGTTGAGATATCGTTGCCGTTAAGAAATTCAGGTAATTATCTGGGTCAGCGTGTATATGTGCGATTTATACATCAGCGTGAATCATTGGGAAGTCAGTTATTGCATAGATTGAATTTGCTTTTGTTACAAGCACCGTTCGTCTAAAAATTAATACTTTTTGTCTGATTTTTGCCTGCAGCTAAAAGCCTGACTGGCAGAAACTTAAATTTAAACTAGGCTTATTGTATATTTTTTTAAGACTTAACGGCATGTTAATTATAAATAAAACAATTAATTACAAAGCTTTTAACCAGAATAAACTACTAACTGTAGTAGCAGCCTGCGTTATGAGTTTGCAGGTAGTCGCCAGCGAATCGCCAGATATCTATAGCTCAATCCCGGGCGTAGACTGTGTTATCAATCCCTATAAAGTCGCCGATGTCGCCAGCCCGGTGGCTGGTGTTATCGAAGACCTGTATGTAGAGAGAAGCCAGAAAGTTTTAGCCGGCCAGGTTGTCGCCCAACTCGATGCTGACGTTGAACGCGCCAGTGTCAAACTGGCCCGATATCGTGCAGGAATCCAGTCAGAAATCGAACTCGGACAGGTCAATATGGAATATGACAAACGTCGCAGGATCCGTATCGATTCATTGCATGAAAAACAGGTCGCCTCCGTTGAACATACCGAAGAAGCAGAGCGTGAAGAGGGACTGTCTAAGTGGAAGCTGGAACAGGCCAGAGAACTTTCGAAAATTCGAAAACTTGAGCTACTGCGAGCAGAAGAACAACTCAGGCAAAAATCTATCAGAGCACCATTTGACGGTTATGTGCTGGATACATTTAAACATCGTGGAGAGTATGTAGAAGAACAGTCAATTTTAAGGCTGGCACAGCTTGATCCCCTGGTGATAGAAGCTATCGTGCCAATGGAAAATTTCGGCGCCATTAAAGTCGGTATGCTGGGTGAAGTGATTCCTGAACTCAAATCCAGTGAAAAAATAACCGGCAAAGTCACCATCGTTGATCGCATCGGTGACACTGCCAGTAATACCTTTGGTGTCAGATTGATTTTACCAAATCCGGAAAATCGTATTCCGGCTGGACTCAAGTGTGTCGTCAAGTTCATGCAACCAACTGATGAGCAGAAGTCTGCAGAATCATCATTACCAATCAATGAGTATCAGATGGCTGAAAAAGCGCTGGTCGAAAAAATGCATCCCCAAAAGGTGCAACCACAGCAAGCCCGGACTGTAAAGGATCCACAAAAACAAATTTCGGAAGAAAAAGCAAAAGATAGAAGCAACCTATCGCTGAATAGCTCACCATCGAGTTACCTGGTGATGACTGAGCAGAGAGAGTCTGATTTGCTAACAAGGGATCTTATCAACAGGCTTCGAGAAGCCGGAGTCAACGATTTTCAGGAATTTGATCACGGGATTTATAAAGGACTAATCTCGCTGGGGCTCTACAACGTAAAAACTATAGCAGAGAAGCGCCGGC
>CAVYHW010000096.1:0-4693 GCA_963768215.1 uncultured Gammaproteobacteria bacterium | reverse complement strand
CAACATTGAATGGGGTCAAACAGAATGCTGCCGATGCCTGTTATGCTACAAAGCTGGACAAGGCGGAAGCAAAAATAAACTGGTTTCAGTCGGCTGAAGAAATTCAACGGGCAATCAGGGCCTATAATGCCTGGCCGGTCGCTTACTGTTATTACGAAAAAAACAATAAACCATCGAGCCTGCGCCTGTGGCAGGCGGAAGTTGTCACAAATGATGTTTCAACAGTCGGCCTTTTGCCTGGACTGGTACTGGCTGAATCTGCAAAAGGTATTGATGTCGTTACCGGCGAGGGTGTACTGCGTATTACGCAACTGCAGCCGGAGGGTAAACGGAAAATGCCGGTTGCTGATTTTCTAAATGCAAGCTCTTTACTTAATCAAACCTTGAAGTGATGTTGTGAACAAGCCTTCTCGCCCGGCCCAGTCTAAAGTTGCCCAGTCAAAAGTTAGCCAGTCTAAAGCCGGTCGCTCTAAATCGGGGCAATCTAAAACAACCGCAAGCAAAGTCAGTATTGCACGGCAGGCAAGCTTAAAAACCTTGAAACAGGTGTTTGCTGGTTTGTCGTTATCTGTGGCGCAAACACGGGCAATTGATAAACTGGAAGACAGGCGGGACCGTGGCCTGGCCAGCGAGCTGGTTAATGGGGTATTACGCTGGCGCTGGCAGTTGGAGTTTTTTGTCTCGCGATTATTGTCAAAACCATTAAAGTCAAAAGACAGTGATGTGCAGCTAATCTTATTAATGGCTTTGTATGAGTTGATAGAATGTCGCACGCCGGATTATGCCATTATCAATGAAGCGGTTGAGCTGGTCAGGGCGCCATGTGAGAAAGGGCCAGGCAAAAAATGGGCGGCATCGTTAGTGAATGCTGTATTAAGACGATTTACCCGTGAAAAAGAACAACTGATTGCATCGATAAAGGAAGATGGCGTCAGGTATTCTCATCCTGACTGGTTATTAAAAAAGATAAAAAATGACTGGCCGGATAACTGGCAACAGATCCTGCAGGCAAATAATCAGCGGCCTGCTTTCTGGTTGCGGGTAAATCAGTCCCAGGGCAGCGCTGCTCAATATCAGCAGTTGCTTAGTGATAATAAAATTGATTCTGATGTTTCATCACTAGCCGATCATGCATTAAAACTGACACATGGTATTGATGTGCGAACACTGCCGGGTTTTGCCGAGGGCGCCATTTCAGTCCAGGATGTCGGCGCTCAGTTGACAGCAAAATTGTTGAATATCGAAGATGCAGGTCATTGTCGGGTGCTTGATTTATGTGCAGCGCCGGGCGGAAAAACATGCCATCTTCTTGAACGATATAAGACAATTGATCATCTGCTTGCTGTTGAACTAGATGAGCAAAGAATGCAGCGGGTGACTGAGAATTTGCAGCGTTTGAAATTAAGCGCCGAACTAATGGTGGCGGATGCACGTGAATATAAGAAATGGTGGAACGGCGATAAATTTGATCGCATACTGATCGATGCCCCCTGTTCTGCCAGTGGCGTGATTCGCCGCCACCCGGACATTAAAACCTTACGTCGAGAATCTGATATAAAACAACTGGTGAAATTGCAGTCAGAAATTTTGTCATCTGCATGGCAGATGTTAAAAGCAGGTGGTGAGCTACTGTATGTTACCTGTTCGATATTTAGGGATGAAAATCAAAATCAGATAAATAACTTTATTACACATCACAGCGATGCTGAAGAAATTAAAATAGAAGCGGGCTGGGGAGTGTTATGTGAACATGGTCGACAGTTAATACCGGGTGAGATGGATGCTGATGGCTTTTATTTTTGCCTCCTGAAAAGAGCTGAACATGAATCAGGCACACCCGGCAATGACACGCCGTGAAGCCATCCATGGTGGCTCAACACCCGCGTCCATGTGGGTGATGGTCATTGCCGGGTGTGTCTGACTCATGTCTCTGGCATTTAATGGTGCAGCAATAATCCATGGGTATAACCGCACCGCCTTCCTGGCTCCTTACGGAATACTATCCATCCATGGATATAAACTGGAATCGTTCGAGACGATTCTCAGCATACACTCCATCCATGGAGATAACCGCATCGGCTTCCTGCCTCTTTGCGGAATACTATCCATCCATGGATATAAAAAATGAAATATGAGAATTTTGAGCGTAAACTCCGCAATAGATAATTAGAAGCTGCCTGGGTAACTATTTGGGTAGCTGTTTGGCACAATAATGAATATTATAATTTTGGGAGCAGGGCAGGTTGGCTCCAGCGTTGCTGAAAACCTGTCATCGGAAGCAAATGATATTACCCTGGTTGATACAAACACAGATTTACTGAATGATCTGAGTGACCGCCTGGACATTCAAACTGTCGTTGGTCATGCTTCACATCCGGATGTATTAAAACAGGCAGGTATCAGTGATGCCGATATGCTGGTTGCAGTGACCAACAGTGATGAAACCAATATTGTCGCCTGTCAGATTGCATTTAGCTTATTTCGCACGCCTACAAAAATTGCACGGGTCCGGTCTCAGGAATATCTGAAATATAATGAACTGTTTAATAATGAGACATTACCGATTGATGTTTTAATTAGTCCTGAGCAATTGGTTGCTGAACATATTCAGCGCCTGATTGAGTACCCTGGCGCCATGCAGGTAATGGACTTTGCTAACGGACGTGCACGACTGGTTGGTGTTAAGGCGTATTATGGCGGGCCACTGGTCGGGCATGAGATTTCTGATTTAAGAAAACATATACCCTCGGTTGATTCTCGTGTAGCGGCCATCTTCCGTCGTGGTAAAGGCATTGTACCTGATGGCCACCAAGTGATAGAAGCAGATGATGAGGTCTTCTTTATTGCAGCAAGAAAAGATATTCGCAAGGTAATGTCTGAGCTGCGAAGGCTGGATGCCCCGATTAAGCATATCATGCTGGCGGGCGGAGGCAATATCGGTAAACGCCTTGCACTGGCGCTGGAAAATAAATACAACGTTAAGATAATTGAGCGAAATACACGGCGTGCAGAAGATTTGTCCTGCAGCCTGAATAACACTATCGTATTGCTGGGTGATACTGCAGATGAAGATTTATTGCTGCAGGAAAATATTGAACAAATGGATGTGTTCTGTGCTTTGACTAATGATGATGAGGCAAATATTTTATCATCGATGCTTGCCAAGCGTCTGGGTGCGCGAAAAGTCATGTCATTAATTAATCGCCATGCTTATGTTGATTTGATGGAAAGTGAAGGCGCCATTGATGTTGCGATTTCACCACAGCAAATAACCATTAGTGGTTTGCTTGCACATGTGCGTCGCGGTGATGTGGTTGCGGTGCACTCATTGCGTCGTGGTGCAGCTGAAGCAATTGAAGCGATTGCTCACGGCGATAGCGGAAACTCAAAAGTTGTTGGTAAAACAGTTGCTCAGATCAAGCTTCCGGAAGGCACAACAATAGGGGCAATTGTTCGTGGTGAAGAAGTCATCATGGCGCATCATGATATTGTTATCGAAAATGAAGACCATCTGGTTATGTTCTTACTGGATAAGAATAAATTCAATGCCGTTGAAAAACTGTTCCAGGTTGGCGTGACATTTTTTTAGCAGGAAATTAAATACCGTTTTTTATGCATATAGCCATCATCCAGCGAATAATGGGACTGTTTTTAATGCTGTTTAGCATTACGCTGCTGCCCCCTGTGTTGATTGATCTGCTATATCAAGAAGGTGCGGCATATGCATTTTTTTACAGTTACTTATTTCTATTGAGTGTTGGTTTCCTGTTGTTTCTTCCGGTAAGAAATAATAAAAATGATTTGCGATTACGCGACGGTTTTGTGGTTGTGTTTTTGTTCTGGCTGGTTTTAGGTGTTGCTGGCGCCATCCCTCTTTATCTTTATGAAGAGCTGAATATCAGTGTTGTAGATGCCCTGTTTGAATCAATTTCCGGATTGACCACCACCGGTGCTACCGTACTGGTCGGGCTCGATAGTTTGCCGCACAGTATTTTGTTTTATCGGCAGGAATTACAATGGTTAGGCGGCATGGGTATTATCGTGTTAGCGGTGGCCGTTATGCCAATGCTGGGTATTGGTGGTATGCAGTTGTATAAAGCTGAAGCGCCTGGTCCGGTAAAAGATAATAAACTTACACCGCGTATTGCCGAAACAGCAAAAGCGCTCTGGTATATTTATCTTGGCCTGACTGTTGCATGTGCCGCAGCTTACTGGCTGGCGGGCATGGATTTATTTGATGCTGTAGCTCATAGTTTTTCTACGGTTGCTATCGGCGCCACCGTGGGAAAAGCTGGGTGCGCGCGGCAGGGATCGCGAGAGGGTTGGCCTTGGCTTTTATGCGCTGACGAGTTCTGCTGATCAAAGTGAGGTTTCAAAAAAAATTAAAAATCAGTTCATAATGGAGCAACGGCTAGAGATATCCTGTACAACGCAGTTTGTAATGGTGATCTGTTTTAGTGCAAAAAAAGATGCGTATTGTGGCAGCTTCATCAAAAACAAATAGCAACGGGGTCGGGTAACAGAGGCCTTTTTCTCATACTGCGGCCGTTGATTAATCGCGGATTAAATAGCAGGATGGTGTATTATAAACGTTTTGGTTTCTTATTTTGCCAGAGTGGGAAAGCCGGTCTCGAAGCGCTGCGAATGTTAGATGTCAGAGGGACTGATTTCGTGTAGTATCGACATTGTCAGT
>CAVYHW010000095.1:0-14640 GCA_963768215.1 uncultured Gammaproteobacteria bacterium | reverse complement strand
GCGCCGTCAGCAACGAATCTCTTTAGCAGTATAAATTTTGATCAGGGTGCTACCAGTGTGGCATTGAACGATATTGTTATCACTGATGTTGATAGTGGTGAAACGGTAACAGCGACCTTGAGCTTAACAGATATCAGTACAGGCATACTCAGCGCTAATGATGGAGCCAGTTACGATGCAGTCACAGGTGTCTGGTCGATCACTGATACTGTTGCAAACGTTAATATCGCACTGGCCAACATCAATTTTATACCGTCAGTTAACAATCTACAGAGTACGAATATTTCAGTCACTATTGATGATGGCGGTAGTGTAACTAGCGGACCACTATTGGGAGCATTGACCATAACTACCAATCCTGATCTAACTAATTTTGATACCCTGGAAAAGCTTACAGAGGCAGATAAAACGACTGATTTATTAACTGATAAACCAGCTGTAATACAGGAAACAAAAACCACTGATACGGTGAGCTCATCAGATACCTCTGAACCTTTGCCTGTGCCTGAAATTAATGCTTCAGAAATCATTAATCCTGTCGATACATCTATAAGCCGTGAAATTAATATCGATCAGATTGCCGTTTTTCTGCCAGATCAGGTAACAGACAGTGAAACGGTGACTATACCTGATAAAAACATACTCAAAGAGGATGTGCAGGTGAAATCTGAACAGGCTGTATCTTCAATGGTACGGCTTAGAGCGCAGGTAATAGCTTTTAGTGACCCGCTACAGTTAATAAGTAACAATTCACTCATTATGAAATTAAATGACCTGCGTGAAGTGCTGGTATCTGAAAATAAAAATACCGAAAAAGTAATCGGTGGAAGCCTGACAGTAACAGCAGGTTTTTCGGTGGGCTATGTTGTCTGGCTAGCCAGAACCGGCGCCCTTATGAGTAGTGTGCTTTCTTCATTACCTGCATGGCGTTATGTTGATCCATTACCAGTACTCGCGAGTTTGCAGCATAGAGAACTGGAAGATGATAATGAATCTCTCGAATCAATTGTCGAGGAACAAAAATCACGATGAATACTACTTCCAGTGACACAATTTATAAGGATGATTCAATTTTAAATTCTGCCATCGCCCGGCTAATTGAATTAATTAAGCTTCCATTTAAAGAGAAAAGTGCTCGTTTTAAAATCTCACTTGGATTGTCCGGCATGATTGTCAGCCTGCTGTTACTGGCCGCCATGACCGGACTGATACCGGACCGTCATGCGGCTATCAGAGACGGACATGCTCGACTTGCAGAATCTATCGCTGTTAATAGCTCAATTTTTATCACTGTCTCTGATATCAGCCGGATGAAGGCTAACTTGCAGGTGGTTGTTGAACGAAGTAAAGACATTCTTTCAGCAGCAATAAGAAGAGTTGATGGAGAAACTCTGGTTATCGTTGGTGATCATGAAAAAAACGAGCAGGTATTAGAACAGGGAAAAATATCTGATTCACAGGTAATTGTGCCAATTTACGAAGGCGCAAATGAATGGGGACAGGTCGAACTTACTTTCGAACCTCTGTTGCCAACAGCATGGTATGGCCAGATCTTGCACCCGGTATTTTTATTACTGAGCCTGATATCATTTATCAGTTTTATCATGTTTTATGTCTACCTGGGCAAGATGCTGAAACAGCTGGATCCATCACAGGCGATTCCTGATCGTGTCCGATCCGCGCTTGATACCATGGCTGAGGGTTTGCTGGTGATCGATTCACGGCAGAATATCGTTTTGGCGAACGAGGCGTTTGCCAGCATCGCTGACGAACCGGCAGATGCATTGATGGGCAGGCTGATTACCAGGTTTCCCTGGTTTAACAAAGAGGATGAATCATTTGATCTTGAATCGGCGCCATGGGCAAAAACATTGACAGACGGGCTGGTGCGCACGGCTGATATGATTCGCCTGAAAGCTGACGACAGTCAATATAAAACATTTATGACCAACTGTTCTCCTGTTTTATCAGGCAGTGGTAAAACAGCTGGTGTCCTGATCAGTTTTGATGATGTTACTGAACTTGAGCAAAAAGAACTGGAACTACGTTTATCCAAGGAAGAAGCTGAACAGGCAAATCGCTTTAAAAGCGAATTTTTGGCCAATATGAGTCATGAGATCAGAACACCGATGAATGCGATTCTTGGTTTTTCTGAAGTACTCAAGCGAGGTTACGACAAAAATAACAGTGACAGCATCCGTTATCTCAATACCATTTCATCCAGTGGTAATCATTTGCTTAACCTGATTAACGACATACTTGATTTATCCAAGATCGAAGCCGGACGCATTGAGATAGAGAAAATACATTCACCAGTGCATCAGATTATTTATGAAGTCACTCAGATTATGCAGGTCAAGGCAGAAGAGAAAAATATCTTTTTAAAATATAAGCCGTCAGGTCCATTGCCAGAATACATAAATACAGATGCAGGTAAGTTAAGGCAGATTATTACAAATCTCGTTGGCAATGCGATTAAATTTACCGAAACGGGTGGTGTAACTATTGTAACCAGGCTGCAACAAGATAATGCTGACCCTATACTGGAGATAGACGTTATTGATACGGGTATTGGTATGACAGCACAACAGGCAGATGAGATTTTTAATCCATTTACCCAGGCTGACAGTTCGATTACACGTCGATTTGGTGGTACCGGGCTTGGTTTGACCATCAGTAAACGTTTTGCTCAGGCCCTCGGTGGCGATATTGTCGTGGAAAGCGCTGCTGGAGCAGGTAGTGTGTTTAAAGCGACAGTAAATACTGGTGAGATCAAAGACATCAAACTGCTGAATGTCGATGAAATAATGTCCAGTCTTTGGTATGAATCGTCAACAAAGGTCAACCGCTGGAAGTTCCCGAAATCGAAAGTACTTGTGGTTGATGACGGTGAAGAAAATCGTGAGTTGCTGGATGTGGTGCTTTCTGAAGCAGGAATTGAGATTACGTCAGCAGAGAATGGCCAGGTAGCACTTGATCTTCTCGCTAAACAGACATTCGACGTGGTATTGATGGATGTACAAATGCCGGTAATGGATGGATACACTGCCGTACGGTTAATGCGGGAAAGAAGTTATTCAATGCCGGTTATAGCGATGACGGCTGACGCAATGATGGGCGCACAACAACAGTGTATAGATGCAGGTTACTCTGAATACATGACTAAACCTGTCGACATTGACAAGCTGTTAGAACGACTCGCAGAAGAACTCAATGGCGAATTATTAAGTGAAAAAGACGCTGAAGTACCGATACATGCAGTGATCGAAAAAGTTAATCATCAATACGCTGTAACAGATGAAAAAATCTATTCAAGTCTTACCGGTTCAAATCCAAAATTCCGCCAAATTATTAAGAACTTTATTATTAGACTTGAAGAACAACTGGAAACAATTGATACAGCCTGGCAACAACGAAATTACAATGAAATAAAGAGACTGGCACACTGGTTGAAAGGTTCATCAGGAAGTGTCGGTTTTGAAAGTTTCGTGGATCCTGCACGAAAGCTGGAACAATTTGCAGTGGACCAGGATGATACCGCTTTAGAGTCGGCCGTAGAAAAACTACACAGGTTATTTAGCAGGGTTGCTATTGGGCCGGATATTGAAAACAGACAGGAAAAAATAACCTTAGTAAAACCTGTACAGAAAAATGTAACGGCAATAAATCCGGCACAGGGAAATGCCATGTCTATGAAAAAATATGACCTGCCAGAAAAAGTCACCTGCAGGCTGCCTGATACGAACCAGAAGTTAAGACCTATTATCGATACATTTATCGGTCAATTATCCAACTGGCTAGAACTACTCGATGATACCGTCGAAAAACAGGATTACAAACAAATTGAAAAATTTGCATATTGGTTAAAGGCTTCTGGCGGATCTGTCGGTTTTGATCCGTTCACTGAGCCGGCCAGAGATCTGGAAACTTACGCGAAAGAAGAACAAATGGAATTTATCAACCATACTATCAGTATAATAAAAGAACTCAATCATCGAATTGTTCTTAGCAATATTGAGCACGCTGCAGGCAGTCAAGATATTTGATGCTGGGTTAATACTTATTTGAATTTACCACGAAACAATCAAAGATATTATAGATAGTTTTTTATGAAAGTAATAAATCAAATAACAGACAGCATGATTGCGGAAGGCCCTGTACAGCAATTTTCTCGTTATGATCTTTTGAAACAGGCGACCATCATGATGGTCGATGATGAACCCATCATGCTCGATATAGTTAGTGCTTTACTCGAAGAAAAAGGGTACAGAAATTTTATTAAAGTAGAACATTCCAGTAAAGCTATTGTCAGGTTGCTGAATGCTAAGCCGGATATTTTGCTACTGGATCTTGATATGCCGGAACTTGATGGATTTGAAGTGCTAAAAGCTGTTCGTGAGCAGGAAGACTACCAGTTTTTACCCGTCATTATCCTGACCGCATCAGAAGCCCCTGAAAGCAAGCTTAGAGCACTCGAAATGGGGGCCACTGATTTCCTCTCCAAACCTGTTGATCCAAGTGAACTGGCGCTGCGGGTGAGAAACACACTATCAGCCAAAGCCTATCAGGATCAACTGACATATTACGATAACCTGACAGGATTACCTAATCGAAAATTATTCATCGATCGTCTGAAGTGGGGAATCGATCTTGCAAAACGAGAGAACAAACCACTTGCTGTTCTGGATGTGGGCCTGGATCGTTTCCGTCATATCAATGAAACATTAGGCTTATATACCGGAGACAATATTCTTAAAACGGTAGCACAGCGACTTATCGACGTCATACGTAGCTATGATGTGGTTGGGCGCCTCGATAATATGCAACGGGTAGAAAATATGGCCCGCCTGGGTGCTGATGAATTTTCGATAATATTGTGTGGTGTTACCAGCGTGGAAAATGCATCCAGTATCAGTAAAAGAGTACTAGATACGATCAAACAACCTTATATTGTGGATGATGGTAGTGAAATATATCTGAATGCCAGTATTGGTATATCTGTTTATCCAGACGATGGTAAGGAAGTGGAATCGCTGATCAAACATGCCGGCTCTGCAAAAGACTTTGCAAAGAAACATGGCACGGATAACTATCAGTATTACTCAAGTGATATGAATGATCGCGCCAAAGCGATGTTGAAAATGGAATCAGATCTGAAAAAGGCACTGGAGAATGAGGAATTTGAACTTTATTACCAGCCAAAAGTAGATACTAAAAGTGGTGACGTAATGGGTATGGAATGCCTGCTGCGCTGGATTCATCCCGAGCATGGACCTGTATCACCAGAAGTTTTTGTTCCTGTTGCTGAAAGTACGGGTATGATAGTTTCTATTGGTAACTGGATATTAAAGGAAGCATGTCTTCAAACAAAGGCATGGGTTGATGCCGGACACAGTGAACTGAAAGTATCAATAAATGTATCACCCAGGCAGTTTTGTGATAAAGGTTTGAAAGCATCTGTCGTTTCTGTTTTAAAGTCAAGTGGCCTTGATGCGAAGCACCTGATACTGGAAATAACTGAAAGTATGCTGATGGGTGATGTTGATTATTTTGCCGCCCTGCTAACGGATCTCAGGGCGCTGGGAGTCTCGTTCGCGCTTGATGATTTTGGTACAGGTTATTCATCACTAAGCTATTTGAAAAAATTCCCTATAAATGAATTAAAAATAGATCGCTCATTCCTTTTCGATGTACCAGAAAATGATGATGATAACTCAATCGTTAGAGCAATCATTGCCATGGGACACAGCCTTGGCCAGAAAGTGGTCGCAGAGGGCGTCGAAAAAATACAACAGCTTGATTTTCTCAGGCAGCATGACTGCGATATTATCCAGGGATACTACTACAGCAAGCCATTGAATAAATTTGATTTCTTTGATTATCTTTCGAATGATGAGGCCCGGGCTTCTAAAGCATTAACAGGCCAGTAATTTAATTCCAGACATAACTCGTATGCTGAATAAGATAATTCTTTACATTAGAAAGCGCCTTCAGGTCTCCACTTAGCATTCACTCCAGCGTGATTGATCTTGAAATGGTATTTCATGTGCGGGGTTGTTTAAAAAACTCTTCTAGTTCTCCTAAATGATGTATCGTCATTAATGGCTATTGTTATATGTTGATTCACTACTGTCCCGTTAACTGCCAGAGACATGAATTGGGCATATCCAGCAATGACCATCACCCGCATGGATGCGGGTGTTGAGCCACCATGGATGGCAGATATTTGCTCCTGCAATATCTGCATTTCCTTCATCCATGCAGGTAGTTTCACGGCGCGTCATTGCTGGGTGTGACTGATTCATGTCTCGATTGTAACTAATGCTGGTTTTGTTAGATGTATCAACATACGCAGGCACTGATAATAAAGTTAACGGGACAGCAGTGATGTTGATTTATTATGGATGGTTATTTATGGCCGGAGTGCCCAAAACCACCTACGCCACGGTCAGTGCTAACAAACTCATCAACGACTTCAAAGTCCGCCTGTATAACAGGCACAATGACAAGCTGTGCGATACGGTCACCGACTTCGATAGTGAAGCTTTTGTCACCACGGTTCCAGCAGGAGACGAACAACTGGCCCTGATAGTCAGAGTCAATCAGGCCAACCAGGTTGCCCAGCACGATGCCATGTTTATGACCGAGACCGGAGCGTGGAAGAATAACCGCTGCCATGTTAGGATCTTCAACATAAATGGCCATGCCAGTTGGAATCAATAATGTTTCACCTGGTTTGATTTCGGTTGTTTCATCAAGTGCAGCACGTAAATCCATACCTGCAGAACCATCAGTGGTGTATTCGGGTAAAGGGATACTGTGACCAATGCGCTGGTCAAGAATTTTAAGCTGTATTTTGTGCATTTTGTTTTTTACTGGTTTTATATTGTTTAGCGATTAGTGAGATTAACTGTTTTGCAAGTTGCGTTTTGCGTGCTGTATCGAAGTACCTTTGATTTAATGACTGGGCATTTAATGTTTGATTGTTGTTATCCTGGTTATTCTGGGTCCAGAAAACATGCAGTGCATTGTATTCACTGTTGAAACCAATGTCAGGTTTGTCTTCGGAGGATTCGCTGACGTCATTGGCCACAATCATGTCCAGGTTTTTTCTTATTAACTTTTGTCTGGCGTTTTCGATAACATTTTCTGTTTCTGCGGCAAAACCAACAACATAAGGCCGTGAATGATAGCTTGCGACGATACTAATAATGTCATCATTTTTCTTAAGTTGCAGTGTCAGCTCTTCTTCGGATTTTTTAATCTTTTGTGTGGCAGTGTTTGTTACACGGTAGTCAGAAACGGCGGCTGTAGAAATATAGATATGACAGTTTTTGAGATGAGACAATACGGCCTGCTGCATTTCTGCAGCGGATTCTACAGCGACAAAAGTCAATGATTCTGGTTTCTGTAAATGACTGGGCCCGCTAATTAAAGTGACATTCGCGTCTGCTTCCTGCGCCGCACGGGCAATCGCATAACCCATGCGCCCGGAACTGCGATTACCAATAAAGCGCACCGGGTCAATGGCTTCATAAGTCGGACCGGCAGTAATAACAAGATTCAAGCCCTGTAACTCCCCGGACTTAAAACAGCCCTCAAGTTCTGCCAGAATTTCACTGACTTCAAGCATGCGGCCCTGGCCTGTTTCGCCACAGGCTTGTGCTCCACTGGCAGGCCCAAACTGAAACCACTTTTTATCAATCAGTGTTCTGCAATTGGCCTGTGTACTCAGTTCATCCCACATCACCCGGTTCATTGCCGGGGCAAAACACTTGATGGCTTCGCTGGCCAGGCATAATGTGGTGAGTAAATTATCTGCCCGGCCATGGGCCAGCTTGGCAATGGTATTGGCGCTGGCCGGGGCAATGATTATGGCATCCGCCCAGCGCGCCAGTTCAATATGTTTCATACCGGTGGCGTCAGTTGCCATATCTGAATTTTCACTGTTGCCAACAAACACCGGGTAGCCGGACAAGGCCTGAAATGTCAGCGGTGTGACAAACTCAGTCGCCGCTCTGGTCATAACAATGCGCACATCAGCGCCAGCTTCTTTGAGCCGGCGAGTTAAGTCGGCGCTTTTATAGGCGGCAATACCGCCGGTAATACCGATAACGATATGTTTGCCATTAAGACTGTTCATTGGCCTGTTCATTGATGTAGTTTAACAGAATCAATCATTTTCACGCACATCATGGTACGGGCTAATTATCCTAAAAACAAGAAATGTCCACAGATAAACGCAGATGAACACAGATGTTTAAATACTTAAAATATCTTTAATCAGTGTTCATCTGCGTTTATCTGTGGATGAATATAGTTTTTTGACTTACGTTAATTTGCGCTAGTTGACCAATAACGATAGTATTCAATTTCTGGGAACACGATGAATCTAACAGGGAAGAATCATGACGATATCACAATGGCCGGCGGATGAACGGCCGCGCGAAAAACTGCTCAACAAAGGTGCTGAAGCACTATCTGATGCTGAATTACTGGCAATATTTCTAAGAACCGGCTGCAAGGGTATTACCGCTGTTGACCTGGCGCGACAATTACTTGATAACTTTGGTGGCCTCAAACCTTTATTACAGGCCAGTCAAACAGAATTTTGCCAGCATAAAGGCCTGGCCAACGCCAAGTACGCGCAATTACAGGCGGTGCTGGAAATGGCAAAACGTCATTTTCTGGAACAGTTATCACGCGGCGATGCCCTGTGTAGCCCGGCACAAACCAGGCAATACTTAGCTGCACAACTGGGCAGCTATCCACATGAGGTTTTTGCCTGCCTGTTTCTGGATAACCGAAATCGTGTTATTGCCTTTGAGAAAATGTTTTATGGGACCATCGATGGCGCCAGCGTTTATCCGCGGGAAGTGGTCCGCCTTGCCATTAAGAAGAATGCGGCAGCAATCATTTTTGCACATAACCATCCCTCAGGTGTGTCTGAACCCAGTCATGCCGATGAGCAGATTACAAAGCGATTAAAGGAAGCACTTGCCCTGGTGGATGTCCGTGTGCTGGACCATTTTGTGGTGGGTGATGAAGTGGTGTCGTTTGCTGAGCGTGGGTTATTGTGATTTTTTCCACAGATGAACGCAGATAAACACAGATAAAAGAAAGAAAAGTTTTTTGCTGTGAATAACTCAAAGCATGCAAAGCTTAATCTGTTGTCATTTTTTTAAATACAGTCTGAGTTTCCTATCTGTGTTTATCTGCGTTCATCTGTGGATTGTTATCTTTAGGTCGTTTAATATTTCCCCACGAATAAGACTCCACAATGGTAGTGGCAGGGTTAACTTTCGAGTCCGCCTGCTTCATATAACCGGGCATCCACAGTCGTTTATTTGCAAGTAACTGTTCAGGATTGTTTTTAATAAATGCATCGGGATTCAAGCGGACAATGTCCCGTTTTAATGTCTCACGTTTAAACGTGTTGTTTGGTAGCAACTGAGTAACGATCTCATCTAAAGTATCGCCATACTGGGTGTCCCAGTAATTCTGGCTTAAAGAGTAAACCTCAATACGCCTTGATTGTTGTTCAGCTACAGCGCCACCAGCATACGACAAAACAAAAACACCACACATTGATAATGTGATCACTTTTATGATCTGCTTATTAACAGCAGGCGAACTATAATTATGAATAAAACCCAACATGCCATGAGTATAGCAAGGCTTACAAATTTATAGATGAGTCCTGAAAAGTTACTTGCTTAGCGATTGATATTGCTCAATTCTTAGCCGCGGACCAAACTGGCTGACAATCTGTGATGATGCTTTACTGGCAAGATTCCCGGCCTGTTCAAATGTTAAACCATGCGTTAAGCCATACATAAAGGCCCCAGCAAACAGGTCGCCTGCACCATTGGTATCAACAGCTGTGACCGGGTTTGCCTCGATGTTTATCAGCTTTTGACCATCAAAAACCACGGCGCCTTTTGCGCCCAGAGTAATTGCAAAAGTTTTTGACAATGTTTTGATAACTTCCAGTGCCTCATCAATAGAATCCTTACTGGTGTAACTCAGTGCTTCAACTTCATTACAGAACAGCAAATCAATGCCATCACCGATAGTTTCACTAAAGCCATCACGAAAATGCTCAACTACAAAGGGGTCTGAAAACGTTAATGCCGTTTTTATTTTGTTTCTTTCTGCAATTGTTCTTGCTTCAATATTTGCGGCTTTACCCGTTTCCGATGTGGTGAGATAGCCTTCAAGATAACAGTAACTGGAATTTTTAATTGCCTCCTCGCTGACTTCATAAGGTGATAACTCAGATGAAACGCCAAGAAAAGTATGCATGGTGCGTTCCGCATCAGGAGTGACCATCACCAGACATTTACCGGTAATACCGCCTTTATGTTTGCCATCCATGTTGCAGTCAACACCTGCCGCCTTAAGGTCATCAAGGTAAAAATGGCCAAGCTCGTCATCAGCCACTTTACAGCTATAATAGGCTGAGCCGCCCATCGCACTAACAGCAATTAATGTGTTTGCAGCCGAGCCGCCGCTGGCCTTGTTGCCTTCAAATACATCTAACTGTTCAATTAGTTCATGTTGCTGATTTTCATCTACCAGCGTCATCACACCTTTATCAATACTGTTTTCCTGCAGAAACTGGTCATGAACTTCAAATTCCATATCAACCAGCGCGTTGCCCAGACCATAGACATCATACTTACTCATGTTTATACCTTTATATGACTTTTCAAAATTAGGGCAACTCTGATTAATTCTCATAAAGTTCTGCGGGCTTTCAAGCGTACCCAAAAATATCATATTTTGGCAAGGCATGTTTTGCAATGAATGCCCATAAAAGTTAATCATGGGCCTTCATAAGAAGCATAACGCAGCCAGGTTTATACATACTTGGGTGCGCTTGAAAGCCCGCCCCATGGGGCGTTGCCCAATAACCTGACTCTGCGTTATTGCTTTTCACCATACAATAAGTATGCCTTCAAACCAATGCCTTGATTCAGGTTATTGGGCAACGCCAGAATTTATGATAATTAATCAGAGTTGCCTTAGTTGAATCTTAGCAATTCTGGCAGTTGATTGTGTAATATATATGCTACTCAACAAAGATGAACACTATGGAAACAATAACCCTGCCGTACTGGGCATTTATCGTACTGGTGGTTTTCTCCGCCATTATGATGCTGGACCGAATTTTATTGCCCAGTATGCGCTGGTATTTAAAACGGCGGGTCAATCGCGTTATTGATGAAATTAATACGCGCCTCGATATTGAAATACGCCCCATTCAGTTTACCCGTCGCCAGGCATTAATCGACCAGCTGGTTTTTGACGAAAAAGTAATCGATGCAATCAAGCTTTATGCGGATGAACATAACATGCCGCAGACGATTGCACAGCAAAAAGCACGTAAATACGCTGCTGAAATTATCCCGGCCTTTAATGCCTATATTTATTTTCGAATAGGTTACTGGCTGGCAAAAAAACTGGCGCGCCTGATCTACCGTGTGCGCGTTGGCTTTTACGATAACAACAAGATCAGTGAAATTGATTCAAACGCCAGCATTGCTTTTGTGATGAACCACCGCAGTAACATGGATTATGTTCTGGTGTCTTTTCTGGTCGCTGAAAAAACCACCTTATCTTATGCTGTCGGAGAGTGGGCGAGAATCTGGCCGTTGCAAACTTTAATAAAAGCCATGGGCGCATTTTTTGTGCGCAGGAATTCGGGCAATGCTTTATACCGGAAAGTGCTGGAGCGTTATATAAATATGTCGACTCGCGCCGGTGTCTGCCAGGCAGTTTTTCCTGAGGGTGGCCTGACCAGAGACGGCAGCATGCGCGAACCACGCCTGGGTTTTCTGGATTATATGTTGCGTGATTACCATCCTCATAGTGACCGGGACATTATTTTTATACCGGTAGGTATTAATTATGATCGCGTCGTTGAAGACCGCAGCCTTATTCGCCGATTAGATAAAACGGCAGAAAAAAGAAGCGTCTGGTTTATTATTAAAACCACGGTTAAATTTATTTTTAAAACGGCCCTGTTATCAAGGAAAAATCGTTGGCGGCGATTTGGTTACGCCAGCGTGAACTTTGGCGAGCCGGTTTCTGCAAAACAATATTGCACAACACATAATATTGACTTTAGTGTTTTAGATAAAGAGGAACGGTTTTTACGCATTGCATCACTGGCAAAATCGATTATGGAGAACATTTCACGGGTGGTTCCAGTCGTACCTGTTGCCTTGATAAGTGAGGTGTTAATAAAAAATAAATCACAATGGAAAAGTGAATTAGATATTAAATCGCAGTGCGCTGAAAGAATAGCGCAACTGAAAAACAAGGGTGCGCCCATCGATATTTCAGCCAGCGCAGTTGAAAGTGTTTTAGACACTGCCATGACTGCATTGACCGGGCGTGGCCTGGTAGAAGAAAAAGATAACCTGTACCGGATGAAAGAGTCTGAATTAGATATTATGAATTATTATGCCCACTCCATAAATCATTGGCAATAAGCCATTGGTAATGATTCTTATCATGTTTATATCATCCCTTCCCCATTCTTAGGGACTTGCTGCTCTTTTTGTGGCTCCTGTTCCGTTTGTTGCCGGCGTTGTTTTAATTTATCAATAGACTCCTTCATTGAACTATTGAGCTCTTTCATAAGATTCAATAATGAATCTCCCATTTCTTTTGAGCCTTCCTGTAATGCTTCATTTAACATTTGCATTCCCTGGGTCATGGATTCATCAATAGATTCAATGCTTTCCTGCATGGATTCAGAAAGTTCATCTGATAATTGTTGCAACTGTTTCTTTTTTTCAGCTGGTGTGGGCGGTATTTGTGAGCGCTTAACGTCAACTTTCCACTGGCCTTGCTCTAACACTAAAACAGTGTCAAAGGTTTGTGTGTGACTGGTATTGTTGTCCGGGTCAACTGTTGTGATTGCAGTTGTGACTATGCTGACAGCATCACTAGTTGTAACTAGCATGATAGGTGGTATACGATCTTTAGTTTCTGAAAAAACATATCGGCTATTTGAGGAAACCAGTTTTTCTGCTTCGACGGTATTGCCGTTTTGTAAATCTTGCCAGTATTTTTCTGCGACCACTTTCGGGTCTTCTGCTGTCGGAGTGCAGGCAATTAAAGTAAAACTGATTAAGATGAGTAAAGGAACTGTGTGTCTGGCTTTATACATTGTACTTAACTGCCTGTTAAATTATTTATTGTTAAGAATGTTTTATAATTAATTAATCGTGCTACTGTCTTTTTCATCTTCCAGTATTTGACTATCATGGGCATCGAGTATTAATTCAAAAATATCTATTTCGTCGAGTTCCCCTTCCAGAAATTCATAAGTGTCCGGCTCGGCCCCCAGGATTTGTTCAAAACGATTAATTTCATCTTCAAGGTTTTTATTAAACTGTAATGCTTTTTTATACATATTGCGAGCCTGCATTAAAAAAGCATCACGAAAGTCAGGGTCGCGGTTTATTCTTTCACGGGTTTCAATTTTTTTCTCGTCGGATAAAGCCATAATATATTTAATTGAATTCGTATATTGTTAATTTCTTGTTTTAATCAGTAAAGCTTGTTACCTGGTGTCACTAGTAACCGAGGTGATTTTATCCTAAATAAGACGTTTATACCGTTAACTCAGTAAAGTTTCTTTAGCCTGATTTATTTGCGCCGCCAGATAATCGGAGCCGCCGCGATCCGGGTGGACTTTCTGCATCATTCGACGGTGGGCCTGTATTATGTCTTCCCTGCTGCACCCTGGTTTTAAGCCGAGTATTTCCATGGCTTCCTCAGCACTCATGGTTTTCTTACCTTGCGGTGGTGGCGTTTGTGCCTGTTGCGGTCCCTGCCTGCCCGGTTGATACAGGCGGCTTACAAAAGGCAGGAATTTGAGTAATTGCATGGCGCGCGGCAACAGCGCTACCAGGCCGGCAATCATTGCAGTGATAACGTTAAGGTGACCGGTAACGGCTAACCCCACCAGGATAGCGATGATAGTACCGAAGATACTCCAGAAAATGAGTTTTTTGCGCTCTTTATCGCTGGCCCTGGTGATTTTGTGCCACAGAATCAAGGCGACAGCAATTATCGCGAGCAGAATAATCAGACGCGCCATCAGGATGTTTGCTTGTTATCCACTAAATACATAAAGGGTCTATTTTGGTGTATTTTGAATATTCTTACCAGCCTGTGTTGATAATTACGCTTTAATATCGCTCAACTGATACTTCTCCTTCCGTTGTGTAATCAGCTAACGCCGGGGTTCAGGCTGGGCAGAGAAATGGCATGGAAAATACGATGCCGGCGTCTCAGCCCAGCGAAAAGGCGTGGCCTGACCTGGTACTTGAATTCCTTTTTCCAGGTGTTGAAGTCCGGTATTACGTGGCCTGCGAACAGGGCCGCCTCGAGCTCGCCAAGCAGCGAACGGATCTTGTCCGCGTCGGCGCCAGGATGAATTTCAATGATGTGCTCAGCCAGTTTTGACATTGGCAGGTTTGCCGACAGATTAAGGCGGCGGTTGATCAAAAAGCGCAGTACCTGGCTCCAGTCATCCGGATCCTGCTCATCATCGGCGCTGCGAACACAGAACCACATGCGTGCGGAACGGGGCAGATTGCCGGCTACCCAACGGCGGGT
>CAVYHW010000094.1:0-28246 GCA_963768215.1 uncultured Gammaproteobacteria bacterium | reverse complement strand
AGTAAAATTAACGAAACCCCATGTCTCATTATACATTTTGATACGTTTTTCGAACATTCTAATACTCAAAACCTTCAACATCCAGAAACTCTTTTACACCTTCTTTTTCTATCGCTTCTATTCCTGCATCTATCGCTAGCTGTGCGGTTGAAAAAAACTCCAGCCAATTTGAGCTTATCCCTTTCTCATTCAGAATGGCAAGTTGCCACTCTCCTTCGATGATCTTTGTAGCTATTACTTTTAGTGTTGCGCCATCCTTTGAGATTTCTTTGCATAACTCATCTTCAATAAATCCATTAATTTTATCCATATAAATTTCTCCTTTCCTTTTTCGATGTAATTACAATTAATTCCTTTTACGTATAACAGTTATATAACAGTGCCGAAAACTCCGGATTTCAGGTAGATATACAGCGGCTCTGTTAACGGAGGTATGCAGCGCTGACTATCTCCGTTACAATTTTTTTACTTTAAAGGTAACATGTTATTTCGTCAACGTGTTTTACAGAAGGTCCGTTCAGGAAACAGGAACACATCAGTTTATATACTCTATATAACTGATGATGAGATTTTCTCTTGAATAAGAAAAACCCACGACAGTCCGCATCGGGTCATCATAGAAAGTTAGGCTAAAAATTACGTACGGCTACTTATGAGCAGGCTTGAGCCACTACCAACTGTCAGAGCACATCAAAACCAGCAGTCAATCTTTAAGCTCAAGCCTGTGTTATTTGATACAGGCTTATTTTTTACGCCCTTTTTTTACTGTAAGCTTTTTACGTTTTCCCTCGACATCGCCATGTTCTTTTACATTACTCTTTACCGGGGCTTTAGGACGCTTATCTGTTTCCCGGTTAACAACCTTTCTACCAGCAGATTTAGCAGTCGTTCCTTCTTTAGAATCATGAGAAATTTTTAATTGCTGTCCCGCCACCCATACTTTTTTTAATGTATAAAGCAGTTCTTTTGGCATGCCTTCGGGCAGATCAACCGTACTATAATCATCGTAGATATTGATACGGCCAATATATTTGCTTTCTATATCTGCTTCGTTAGCGATAGCGCCGACAATATTACCGGGCTTAACCTGGTGATTGTGCCCTACTTCTATACGGAAACGCTCCATGCCTTCATCAGGTGCGCTATCTCCCTGTTGACGCATTCTTCCTGGTGAGCGCTCACGAGGGACTCGTTCTGTTCTATCGCGTGTCGTTTGTTCTCTCCTGCTCCGACCTCTACCACTATCTCGCCACTACTCCTGTCCTCACTGTCCCAGTCGTCTCGGCTTTTGGCTTTTCTTTGCGGTTTGTTTGTTAATAAAAAGTCGGCGTCACCCTGTAACTGTTTGGCCAGTGCGGCGGCGATTTCCAGTGCCGGTATATTATGCTCCTGCTGATATTGCTCAATCAGCTGTGAGAACATGGATAGATCTTCATTCGCCAGGGTATCGCTAATACTTTGTTTGAATTTAGCGATACGTTTATCATTGATCAATTCAGTCGAAGGCAGTTCCATTATCTCGATCTTCTTCCTGGTTGCCCGCTCAATCGCGTTTAACATACGTTTTTCACGCGGCGCTACAAACAGGATGGCATCACCCTCACGACCCGCACGGCCGGTACGCCCAATACGATGCACATAGGCTTCGGTATCATAGGGTACATCGTAATTTACTACATGACTGATACGGTCCACATCGAGGCCACGTGCGGCAACGTCAGTAGCTACCAGAATATCCAGCTTGCCGGCTTTTAAATTTTTAATGGTTCGCTCTCGCTGATTCTGTGCGATATCGCCGTTAAGGGCTGTTGCGGCATAACCGCGAGCTTCAAGTTTTTCAGCCAGCTCAACGGTTGAGTTTTTGGTGCGCACGAAAACAATCATGCCATCAAAATCTTCAGCTTCTAAAATGCGGGTTAACGCATCAAGTTTATGCAACCCGCTGACTGGCCAGAAACGCTGACGAATGGTATCAACTGTGGTGGTTTTAGTTTTGATCGTAACCTGTTCGGGGTTATTTAAATACTTCGTTGCGATACGGCGAATCTGTTGCGGCATGGTCGCTGAGAACAAAGCAATTTGTCTTTCCTGTGGGGTTTGTTCAAGTATCCACTCGACATCATCAATAAAACCCATGCGCAACATTTCGTCGGCCTCGTCTAGCACCAGCGCACGTAGTTTGCCCAGGTTTAATGTGCCTTTACGTATATGATCCATCACCCTGCCCGGTGTACCAACCACAACATGCACACCGCGTTTTAATGCACGAATTTGTCCGCTGTAATCTGCGCCACCATAAACAGGTAATACATGAAACCCTGTCACGTGCCTGGCGTATTTCTGAAAAGCCTCGGCCACCTGAATAGCCAGTTCACGGGTTGGCGCCAGTACTAAAATCTGTGGGTCTTTCTGCTTTATATCGAGGTTTGAAATCAGCGGAAGCGCAAACGCCGCCGTTTTTCCGGTACCGGTTTGCGCCTGACCAATGATGTCTCTGCCTTCCAGCAGCAGCGGTATGGTCTGCGCCTGAATGGGCGATGGCGTTTCGTAGCCCACTTCATCAAGCGCCTTAAGAAGAGATTTATTAAGCGCTAATTGATTAAACGCAGTTACTGGTTCGGTGGTCATATTAATACCTGAAAATAATGTAAGAAATAGGGATGATTGGCTGCGCCACGTTTACCTGTACGGTAAACTAACAGGCCCTGCCACCTCATCCAGGCCAACCTTACAGGTTCCTGGTGTATTGTGTTGTGAGCCGAAGTCAGACGAACCGGACATTTTAGACCTTTATTAGATAAATTGCATGTTTAATTGTATTCATATTATTTATTGTAGGTCCGAAAAAAACTGTATGGAACAGTTTTTCACGCAAGTCCTGGTAAGGGTGAAGCATAGGGATATGCTGAATAATTTATTCGGACAACTGCACCAGTGTTTGTCCATAATGTCCGAATGAATTCGAACCTACGTCACACAGAAAACTGTGATCAATTAAAGCGAGGGTATTTAAAACGCATCGAGCGGTATAATACATAAATGACTCATAAAAGCTTTAACACCTCGCGCTTTGAATCACATATAACCATTGACTGTGCAGATAAAACTGCGTTAGATCATCTCGCAGAAAACACCTCGCTGAGTAAACAGAAGTTAAAACAGGCCATGTCTAACGGCTGTGTCTGGCTGGAATCTGCTAACGGTATCCATCGTATACGTCGTGCTAAAAAATTCCTGAATAAGGGCGATATGCTGCATATTTATTATGATGAAGATATACAGAACATCGAACCTGTAGCAGCAGAATTAATTACTGACGAAGGTGAATACAGTATCTGGAACAAACCCTACGGTATGTACTCTCAGGGTACAAAATGGGGAGACCACTGTAGCGTTTACCGCTGGGCTGAACAACATCTAAAACCGCAACGCCCTGCCTTTCTGGTCCATCGGCTTGACCGTGCAGCCACTGGTTTAATCATCATTGCACACTCAAAAAAAACAGCAGCGGCTTTTGCCAGGCTGTTTCAAAATCGTAATATTCAAAAACAGTATAAAGCGACAGTTGAAGGCGAATTACATATTGAAACTCTGCCTTTTATTATCACTGATGAAATTGACAACAAACCTGCATTATCTAAAATAATCAGGCTTGAAGCTCATGGTAAAAATAAAACGATTGTGACTATTGAAATAGAAACCGGCCGCAAACATCAGATTCGAAAACACCTGTCACAATCAGGTTTCCCGATCGTTGGTGACCGGCTTTATGGCTCGAAACAGTCCCTGGAAAATTCACACATGAAAAATCTACCCATAAAAGATTCACCCATAATTAATTTACAGTTGCAGTCAACTTATTTGAAATTCAACTGTCCTTTAACAAATGCAATACGTGAATACTCACTGGAATAGAGAAGTAGATGAAGATGAACAAAACAGCACTAACAAACGGGTGCCATCATATTGGATTGACCGTTAACAAACTGGAAGACTCCGCGGCATTTTTTATTGAGTGCCTGGGCTGGCAGGAAGTCAAACGCGACGATAGCTATCCTGCCACTTTCGTCAGCGATGGTAGCGTCATGGTTACCTTATGGCAATCACAGCTACTGCATCCGCCAGCTTTTGACAAGAACCATATTGGCCTGCATCATGTCGCCTTCATGGTTGATTCTGAAGAAACTCTTATCAACTGTTATCAGAAGATAAAAGACTTCGGTATAAAAATTGAGTTTAAGCCCGAGTTATTACGTGGCGGTCCTGCAAAACACGTGATATTTTATGAACCCAGTGGCAATCGAGTTGAACTTATCTGGCCGGGCCAGAGCAATTAACTGTAAAAGATACCAGCATAGATTGTATGACTTCTGAACAACAAAAAAATCCCATACCAACAGCAAAAGTCATTTATATACTTTTGATAGTCAGCACCATCGTTGGTATTACCGGAATAATCGCGGTAATCATGGCTTATGTATTTAAAGATGACTCAGATCACTGGCTGCAAACGCACTACCGCTTTCAGATTCGCACATACTGGATTGGTTTACTGTATTTTGTAACAGGCTTCATAACTCTTGGCATCAACATCGGTATTTTTATTCTTATGTTCACCTTTGTATGGATGATTGTACGTTGTACAAAAGGCCTGAAACAGCTTGAAAGTGAACAGCCGGTAAAAAATCTTGAAAGCTGGTTTTTTGCATAAAAAAGCAGGCACGTACGGCTTTCATATCGCGGAATAAATTCCGCTCCTACAGGTGTTCTATTTTCTGTAGGAGCGGACCAAATTATAATATTAGCGTTCCGCGATAAAACACTCTGACATGAAAAACAACATTCAACTAACACATACTGATCATAAAAAGTCAGGAAAAAAGTTTCCATTAAGCATGATCGCTAGTGACATCATCAGTCCACTCAATGTCGGTAGTTTATTTCGCTTATGTGATGCACTAGGTATTGAGAAGTTATACCTGTGTGGAGAAACACCTACACCACCCGGTTCCAGGATAAACAAAACTTCACGCTCAACAGAAAAATATGTTGATTACGAATATCAGGCTAATACTGAAGTATTAGTATCAAAACAAAAATGTTCTGGAGCATTCATCATTTCACTTGAAATAACCACATCAAGCATAAGCATAAACTCTGATGAGTTTAAAGCAGCGATACTAAACAAACAACCGGTTTGCCTTATTCTGGGATCAGAGAACACCGGGGTAAATCAATCGTTACTGTCATTATCAGATATAACAGTGCATGTCCCCATGTACGGTAACAATTCATCAATGAATGTTATATCTGCTGCCAGTATCGCCTGTTTTGAAATTACCAGGAATATGTAAATTGACAGGACGTAAAAAAACTTAGCCGCGAAGGACGCAAATGCCGCAAAGAAAAGCTTTTTTTGTTTTTAACAATTTGCGCATTTTGCGTCCTTCGCGGAAAATATCATTTTTACCTGAAATTATATCGAAAGCCTGCTGAAAACATCGACAGTTCGGGATTATCTGAATCGAAAAACTCCCACTCGGCGGTGGCCAGCAACTCTTTTGTAAAAGCAAAAGATGCAGCCACTGCATAAGCGACATCGTTGCCATCGTTTGAGGCCCTGGTATTATTTACACGTAGGTCGGCATCCCAGTTCAATACACCAAGCTTTGCCATTAGATTAACTTCTCTGTTGAGCGGGTAAGTACCGACTGCATATGCACCTACACCCTTCATATTTGCCTCTGCACTGACGGTTGAGCCAGAACCTGTTACAAAAGTACCACTAACATCCGTAAAATCATAAACACCCGCTTCTACTGCAACATATTTATTAAATGCGTAACCACCATAGAGTTTGCCACCGGTATTACTTTCATCCAGCTCACCGCCACCTAAGCCAGTCAAATCTGCCTTATAAAAAGCAGCGCCAATGCCAAGACCAATATACGGCTGTGCCACAGCTAGCGACATTGAAGCCAATGTTGTAGATAACAGCATTATTAGCGGAACAATAAAATATCGCATGTTTCTCTCCTTGTTACTTTTTAGTTGATTTTAACAGGGTGAATTTATTATTGCTTGCGACTACATCACAGTTGCCAAATAAATGTTTCAATTTGGCATGATAGGCAAGGTGCCGATTGCCAATCACCCATAATTCGCCCTCAGGCTCTAATGCTGCTTTAGATTCGGTAAACATCTGCCAGGCGACATCATCATTAATGACATTGTTCTGATGAAATGGTGGATTACATAATATTAATGAAACACTGTTGTCCGGCACGCCATACATACAATCCGTCTGTAAAAATTCAGCTTCACGAGTTTCACCGAAAACAGCTGTAAAATTATCGATAGATGATTCTACTGCCATATATGATTCATCGGTAAATATCATTTTTGCTGACGGGTTTTTGATCGCCGCGATTAATCCGACAACACCATTGCCGCAACCTAAATCAACAATGGTTTTATATCGTTCATCGACAGGTAAACTTTCTATAAACAGTCGCGTACCTATATCAAGCTTCTCTCTTGAAAACACAGCAGCGTGACTGGTTATTTCCAGCTCGTTATCACCCAGCTTGTAACCCAGTTTAAATTTTCCAGGATGAGGGTTTTCAGGGACAGATAAATCAGCATCAAACCGACTGAAGATTAACCGCGCTTTTTTTCGTGCCAGCGACGTTGTTGTTGGGCCGATAATTTTTTCAAACAAATCCAGGGTTGATGAGTGAATATGCTTTGTTTTGCCACCAGCGATAATGACTGTGGAACTACTGAGTGAAGCGCGGACACGGTGTAACTGATCTTCCAGCATTGCCAGGCTTTTAGGCAGTTTAATCAGCACTATATCAGCAATGCCGTTATTAGAGCCGCCCTCGAGAACACTGTCCGGTGCTTCCAGGCTGTTGATAATGGTGACTGCATCATAATCAATCTCATTATTTTTTAAATTTAATGAGTTACCCTGCATCGATAAATATGAGTCTGTCATCACCACAGGCTGATAATGATTCAATGGAATGGATAATGCGCCAAAATTGTCATTAAGTATCAACAGCGAAACGCCCTGATGCAGAAGTTCATTCTCGTTGAGATAGTCCAGCATATATTCATCAGCCGCATCCCATGCCTTTAAAGTATCTTTTTTACGAACAGGGTAACGTTGCAGCTTATAACAGCCAAATGATGTTTCCATTAATATATCTGACTTTGTGTCTAGTTGTTCCACAGCCATGCAGCTCCTCTTACGCCAGATGAATCGCCATAAACCGGCGCCAATAATTTTGTATTAACTGTATCAGAAAACACATAATTACCCCAGAGTTCAGGGACATTTTTATACAGACGTTTTATATTGCTCATACCGCCGCCAAGTACAATAACTTCAGGATCTAATATGTTTATTACATGCGCCAGACTTCTCGCCATACGGTTTTCGTAACGTAAGAAAGTTTCAATCGCTGCCTTATCACCAAGCCGTGCTTTGTTATCCAGTGCTTCTGCATCAAGCCTTCCTGTATCATCCTGGGCGATATTGTGAGATTTATAATCACGAACTATCCCCGGGCCTGATAACCAGGTTTCGATACAGCCCGATTTGCCGCAATAACAATCCGCTCCGGGTAATTCATTATATGATGGCCACGGTAATGGATTATGCCCCCACTCTCCTGCAATTGCGTTTGGGCCGACCAGCAGTTTTTTATCAATAACGATGCCGGCGCCGGTACCCGTACCAATGATTACGCCAAAGACAACAGACGCATCTCTCGCAGCACCATCGGTCGCTTCAGAAAGCGCAAAGCAGTTGGCATCATTGGCTATTCTGATTTCCCTTTGCAGCAGGTCCTCCAGGTCAGTCAATAGTGCTTTACCATTCAGACAAACCGAATTGGAATTGCGCATAAGACCTGTTGATGGAGACAAGGCGCCGGGGGTGCAAATACCGACAGTTCCCCTGTCATCAACTGTTGTTTCAATTTGTTGTATCAAACCAGCGATACTTTGCAAGGTAGATTCATAATCAGCCTGCGGCGTGGCAATACGATGACGAAACAGTTCTTCGCCCGCTTCTGACAAAGCAATACCTTCGATTTTTGTACCACCAAGGTCAATACCAATTCGAATCATGTGATTTATAAATTTAAAAACAACAACATTTCACCACAGAGGCGCAGAGTACACAGAGAAAAACCTTTTATTGTTAAAAACTAAAATATTTATTATTCGCCACTGATACCAATGCCAGTAAGTTAAGAATGTTTTCCAGTGTAGGGTGCGCCGTGCGCACCTTGAAAATTCTTACTGGCTGGGATTTTGGTGCGCACGGCGCACCCTACTATGATACTTATTTCCCTTAACTTACTGACATTGCCACTGATACATATCTTTTTTTCTTCTTTAACAGTGGGGCAATTAAATCGTATAGTGATATTAATAGTTTAATGATTAACATTACCAGTACATCTACGGTTTAAAAACAGGCAATTTGCATTTCTCTGTGTACTCTGTGCCTCTGTGGTGAATTATTGTTTAAGCTTTTCAGACTGCCAGTAAACTTCAGCAGCTCCTTCCTGCTTACTAATCGCACGCGCCAGTACAAACAGATAATCAGACAGGCGATTGATGTACGACTTTAAGCATTTGTTTAAAGTATTCTGTTTATCGAGGCTAATAAGCGTTCTTTCTACACGACGGCAGATCGCACGCGCCACATGGCAATGTGACGCAGCCAGTCCACCACCGGGCAATATAAATTCTTTCAGCGGAGTTAATAGCTGATTTAATTCATCCAGTGAATGTTCCAGCCAGTCTACATTCTCCTGCTTAATCACTGCCTCAGCTAAAGTCAGTTCCGCACCTACATTAAAAAGTTCGTTCTGAATGGTTTTGATGGCTTCGCTAAAGCGATCTGGCGCATGACATGCAAGCACCGCAAGCTGACTGTTTAATTCATCAACATCACCGATAGCATGGACCAGCAAATCATCCTTGGTTACACGAGTTCCATCAGCCATGCCGGTGGTGCCGTCATCGCCGGTACGGGTATAGATTTTTGTTAGTCGGTTAGCCATGATGCAAAGTAAATAAAGTAATCAAAGCAGCTTAAATACGACATCAATTTTAAACTCTTCTGCCTGCTCGATGTAGTCCTGTGCTGGGGTGAATGGCTCAATACGTTTAACTGCTGATAACGCTGCACGGTCAAGCATCGCCGTACTGCTGGAATTCACAAGACGTGTATTTTTTATTGTGCCATCAGGATGAAGCTCAAAACCTACAGTAGCAATTCCTTCACGACGCTGCCGTCTTGCCAGGTAAGGATATTCTTTATTATTACTGATACTGCTATGTAACAACTCGAGTATTGAATACTGCTGCTGTCTTGCATTTGTTGATTGTAAAACTTGTGCCGTATTCATTCCCTCTTCAGCAATTTGCTTTTTCTGCTGTACATCCCGTACAACATCATGCTTTTCGACTGGTACATCTTTAATTGCTGAATCAGAAACTAAATGGTCACTGTTTAGCGAGGTAAGCAGATTATTTGAATACAGACCCTGATCAGTTTTTTTCTTTTGTAGATTATCGGTCACTTCTAATGTGTTGTTTGCTACCGCCTGTAAGCTTGCTTGTTCAACACTGCTATGGTTGTGTGGTGTTTCAGTTTCCTGCTGATCAGAAACCAGGATTGAGCTAATCAACTGAATATCAACACTCCTGCCTGTGGTCGTTGCTTGCTCGAGTGTCAGCAATACCGCGGCAAAAGCCGCACCGTGCAATAAAATTGACAATGATGTAGTTGCAGCGATTGGAGCAGAAGCAGTATTCATACGCCTAGACTATCTGAAATTCCATGCTGCTGTCAGCAAAAAGTTGATTTCCGGTGATGGAAAAAAAGCTGCGGACGGTGCAAAGGTAACCGGGGCAGTCCCCAGCTGGCCAACATCAGCGTATCGTTTATTAAACACATTATTCACTCTACCACTGAAGATGAAATCATTAATATTGTATTCAACGTTGATATTGACCAGACCATAACCCGGCAGCTTGCCTAATATATTATTAAAATCACCAGAGAAAACTCTGTCACTAATTGCAAGCCATTCACCATATACTAACCAGTTATCACTCGCCTGGAAATCGGCACTGATTAAGCCGTTATGTTTAGCAACAAACGGGACTTCCTTGCCGCTAAAAGCACCACTTAACACCTCGGCATCTGTATAGCTGTAACTAGCTCCCAGCCCTATACGCTTATTGCTTTGCCATCGACCGCTAGTAATAAAACCCGTGCGACGTGTTTCATCCAGATTAACATTGATGAAGTTAACCGGATCATAAGTAAGCTCATTGTCAAGATCAAGCTGATAAACCAGAAACTTTGCACTGTTGGTACCACTTACCCATTCAACGCCTGTTTCCAGTGACAGTCCTTCCTGGGTTTTCAGAATAACTGTAGTGGGAGGCGCGGGGAATGGCTGAGCATTAGTATATTCATCAACTTTGGCAAAACGATAATTCTGATCGACTCTTACCAGTACGCGCCAGCTATTGCTTGCCTGATATGCCATACCAAAAGTGCCTACCGTTACATCATCAGTTATATTTTCATTATTGAATGTGAAACCATCAGTCAGTTCATTTTTAACTTCAGCATAACGGGCACCTATCGTTATATCAAGCGATTGCCCTGCTGGAATTACTGCCTGCACATATAACGACTGCAAAGACTGATCATTGCTCTGCTCACCAATCCATGAACTCAATGTATAATCACTTTCAACCACATCTGCACCTATGGTCAACATGGTGCTATTCAGTGATGGAATAAATCCGATAAATCGCGGGGTAAATTCAAGTGTTTTTCGATCCTGTGTAGCATTTTCTGTTTCAGCACCATATGCTGCAGAACTCAGCCTGAACATACCTTCGGTATCTCTGCTGGTCAGCTCACCTTCGAATGACCAGTTACTGCCAAGTTCCTGCATCAACCCTAAACGCCCTACATTGGTTTCGGTATTTGAGAAATCATTAGCAAAATTTTGCGACACCTGTTTACGATCTGCCGTTACCTCATCAGCGAACAAGGCTCCCGGGGTGTTAAGCTCATCATCAACATACTGCAGTTCGGCAAATATCGAGCCACTACTGTAGTCAAAACCCAATTTACCGAATCCATTCAAATAGGATGACTCATTATGATCGCGGTAATTATCAGATTCACGCATATCAAGTGAAACTCGGTAATTAATGCCATTATCCAGTGCTTGCGAAGTCATGCCATGAAAACCAACAGTGTTGTAACTTCCTGCAGACAGTTTTAATGAATGTCTTAAGGCACCCGGTTTACGCGTGATTATATTAATTACACCGCCAACTGCTTGATCACCAAACAAAACACCTGCACTACCCTGCACGATCTCAATGCGTTCAACATCTTCAAGCGCGGTGCTGTTCAGATCTGGTGATGCAATATCCGGATTATTGAGCCTGCGCCCGTCAACCAGCACTAGGGTGTTAGAACCTGCAGCCTCGCCAAAACCGCGCATACCAACTGATGCTCGACTGCCGTCACCAAACAGGTCATTAATATGCACACCTCCCTGCCCACGCAACACATCAACAATATGCCTGGAACCACTATCATCGATCTGTTTTCGCGTAATTACTGTAATACTGGCTGGCGTAGTTAAGGTACTTTGCTCAGTTCGAGCAGCGCTGACAACAACGGCAGGAATTTCTGTAGCTGCCGTCTCTGCAGCAGAAAGCACAGGAAAAGAAAAAAATGTCGATGCCGCTAAAATACCAGCAGCCAATATGTTACAAGATTGAAATCTGTTCATGAGATCCTCCAAAGTTCATGGAGGCAACAGGGAAAGCACAACTCAAAGACAACAGCGAGATGGACTATACCATGCCGCCCGCCGCGACTTTAATGTATAAAAACATCAGGCCGGTCTACGGGCTTATGGTGTGTATCGCATAAATTTGTACGGATACCTGAATTATCCCCTTCCCACGAACAAAACAACTCGCAGTGGCTGAATAATTCTCACCAATCACCGTTGCGGGGGCAGCGCTGGAATTGTCGCCAGGCATATTAACTGGCAACCCACCAACTTCCCGATTATCCTCGCTCAACGAAAGAGTCGTGAGCTGAGGCACCTGATGTTGAAAATTCAATAATAGGTCGTATATTACACCACAAATGAGGATAAGATAGCCCTCCCATAAGGGAGTGAACTTTTTCAGTCCAGAACCGTCTTTTATCGTTGTGTATAAAAATTAATAACAAGAAGTAGATTATGTCTAATCTAAAAGCAGTACGTAGCCTCAAACAACATGTACAAAATCACATTATTGGCCAGGAAAAACTGGTTGATCGCCTGCTAATCGCGCTATTAGCTGATGGTCATCTGCTGGTCGAAGGCGCCCCCGGACTGGCCAAAACCAAGGCCATCAAAGTCTTAAGTGATGGCATCGAAAGTAACTTCCATCGTATTCAGTTTACACCCGACCTGCTGCCCGCCGATCTCACCGGTACGGAAGTCTATCGTCCACAGGACGGTACTTTTCTTTTTCAGCAGGGCCCTTTGTTCCATAACCTGGTGCTGGCGGATGAAATCAACCGCGCCCCTGCCAAGGTCCAGTCAGCCTTGCTTGAAGCCATGGCAGAGCGCCAGATTACGGTAGGTAAAACCACCTACCCGTTGCCTGAATTATTTATGGTGATGGCGACACAAAACCCGATTGAGCAGGAAGGCACTTACCCCTTGCCTGAAGCCCAGCTAGACCGTTTCCTGATGCATGTCAGCATTGATTACCCCGAAGCATCGGCAGAGAAACAGATTCTACAACTGGCCCGGGATGAAGCCAGGCAGCAAACTCACACTGAAACCGAAGCTGGTAATGCAACTATCGAAAAGATCAGTCAGCAAAGCATATTTGCTGCACGTAGCGAAATCCTTGATGTTCACATGGCTGAAAACCTTGAAAACTATTTACTGCAACTGGTACTGGCCACACGCAACCCCGCTGTTTATGGCGATGATCTTGCAAACTGGTCGTTGTATGGCGCCAGTCCACGCGCCAGCATTGCGCTTGATCGTTGTGCACGCGCGCATGCCTGGCTTGACCAGCGCGATTATGTCAGCCCGGATGACATCCAGGCCATTGCCTTTGATGTATTACGTCATCGTGTAATTTTAAGTTATGAAGCTGAAGCAGATGGCATTACCCCGGACAGCTTTATTCATGAGCTTATTACCAGAGTGGCTGTACCTTAAAAAAACAAAAAACATACTGTCCACAGATGAACACAGATTCACGCAGATTAAAGATAAAATGCAAATTTTATTGTTTCGTTTTTATCTGCGTTCATCTGTGGATTAAATAACAATATGAGTAACAACACCAAACAAGCTGAAGGCATTACCTGGATAAGTCCACCATCACTTATTCAGCTTCGTTTACAGGCCAACCAGATACCTCTGGACAGGGGTAAAATACACGCCAAACAGGGCGGCGCGTATTTATCGTCATTCAAAGGCCGGGGTATGGAGTTTGATGAATCACGCATTTATCAGGCTGGCGATGATATTCGCAATATGGACTGGCGCGTGACCGCTCGCACGGGCGACGCTCACACAAAAGTGTTTCGTGAAGAAAGGGAAAGGCCGGTATTGCTCTGGCTTGATCTCAGCCCTTCCATGATGTTTGCCACACGCAATAAATTCAAATCGGTCATTGCCAGTGAAATTGCTACACTCATTGCGTGGAGCGCCGCACGAAACAATGACCGCATTGGCGGACTCATCTTTTCAGCTGCTGAACACGTTGAAATAAAACCTCGGCGTGGAAAAACAGCAGTGCTGGATTTTATCGGCCGCTGCGCCAAACACCATGCCTGGAAACCAGACAAATCCGCTACTGAATCAATAGCCGACAAAACTTCAGCCGTGGCCCGTTTACGTTCAGTAACGCATCCCGGCAGTTTAATCTTCATGATTAGTGATTTTCGCGATATGGATGAAAAGGCATTTGCACATATCGCCAATATTTCGCGCAACAATGACATCATCATGTTAAAGATTTCTGACCCTGTTGAAATCAACCTGCCGGCATCGGGCAACTACAAATTAACGGATGGCATAAAACAGCTGCAAATACAGACCTCCAGTAAAAAAACCCGTGCGCAATACCATCAGCGATACTTAAATCACCATCAGCAGATAGAAAGTTTCTGCCGGAAAAATCGCATCCATTTAATCGATATATCAACAGAGGAAAATGCTATTGATAAATTAAGGAATGGTTTAGGTATCAACGGTCAAAACAGAAAAACCCAATACCGCCGTGCTCATCAACGATGCTAATTATAGAAATACATAAATAACATGAATGAGCCCCTATCAAACATACAGGCAAATACCCAGGCAGTACCCCCCGCAACATTAGATTTAAGGGACATACATTTACCCGAACCCATTTCATGGTGGCCGCTTGCTCCCGGCTGGTGGATACTGTTTGCAAGTACGATGTTAATTATTGTCGCTGTTATTATTTCGAGAAATATTTACCTCAGCAAACAGCTTAAAAGAGACATAAAAGCGGAACTGGAAAATATTAAACAACAGTTTCAGCAAACACAGAACAAATCACAACTGGCAAAATCATTATCGGTACTTTTACGCCGCGCCAGCATTAGCTATTACCCCAAAACAGACATTGCTGGTTTAACAGGAGACAGCTGGCTAAGTTTTCTTGATAGTTCAAACGCTAACTCCTCCGCTGATAACAGGTTTCAAAGTGATATCGGTAAAGTTTTACTTTCAGCGCCCTATCTACCTGAAAACAGTACGCTGGATTTTGAGCCACAAAGCCTGATTCGCTTATGTGAATCATGGTTACAGTCGTCACATAAAAAGCCGTTAAGGGTGCGGCCATCATGATGTCATTTCTCTGGCCATGGGCATTTGCCATACTGCCGCTTCCCTTTTTATTACGTTTACTACTGCCACGTGCAAAACAGAGCAATGAGGCCGCGCTGCGGGTACCATCTTTATCTGACTATCAAATAACTGAAAATGGTAATTACGTAACTAAAAATTCACGCTGGCCTTTACTGCTTTATGCGCTGGCGTGGATCTGCCTGGTTATTGCAGCAGCCAGGCCACAGTGGACGGGTGAGCCCATTGAATTACCGATCAGTGGACGTGATTTAATGCTGGCAATCGACATATCAAAAAGCATGGACCACCCGATACGCCACAACCTCGGCTCTGTTAGCAGAATAACTGCAACCAAGGCCGTTGCCAGTGCTTTTATCGAAAAGCGCGTGGGTGACCGCATTGGCCTGATATTGTTTGGCGACCAGGCTTACGTACAGGCACCCCTCACCTTTGACAGGGCCACTGTTAATATTCTGTTACAGGAAGCATTCACTGGCCTCGCCGGCCAGGCAACCGCCATCGGTGATGCCATTGGTCTGGCTGTGAAGCGAATCTCAGCCCGACAGGACGCTAACAATCAACATGCAACTGAGAGTACATCAGAAGAAAATATTAGCGAAAGTCATGTTTTAATTTTACTGACCGATGGTGTCAGCAACCGGGGTGAAATTACACCTTTAAAGGCAGCAGAACTTGCGGCGAGAAAAGGCCTGAAAATACACACCATTGGGATTGGTAATCGTGGCTCCAGTGAACTGGATGAAATCACTTTACGAAAAATAGCAAAAATAACCGGCGGTCAGTATTTTCGTGCCTACACTACCGCAGACTTACAGGAAATCTATACCCTACTCGACCAGCTTGAACCGGTAGAAAAAGACGTTAAGAGTTATCGCCCGATAAAAACTTTGTTTTATGTCCCGTTAGCAGCCAGCCTGCTGTTCGCTTCCCTGCTTGCCCTGTTTTTATACGCGCCTCAGTTTTCTGTTCGGTCATTGTTTTATTCGGCCCCAAAAGACGCACATGATAAAAGCGCATGAATGAAACAATGAACGAAACAATAAATGCAATCATCAACACCCCTTTCAGTGTTATTGTTAATGAAACAATACATATACTGAATAACCTGCACTTTATTCGTGCAGACTGGTTTTATGCATTTGTCCCGTTAATACTCTATTTGATCCTTGCCGGCAATAGAACACAGAGTGATAAAAACTGGCATCCCGTCATCGATGAAAAACTGCTGCCTTTTGTGTTAACTAAAAGCGATCACAAACGGCGATCTTACCCCTTGTTGCTGGTTTTTATTGCTGGCAGCCTGTGTATCACCGCCCTTTCCGGACCAGTTTACAAAAAACTGCCACAGCCTGTTTACCGTGAGCAGTCATCCCTGGTCATCCTGCTTGACCTGTCGCAATCCATGAATGCAATGGACATTAAACCTTCACGTTTATCACGCGCAAAGCTTGAACTTCTCGATATATTAAAAACGAGAAAAACCGGACAGACAGCCCTGATCGTTTATGCGGCTGATGCCTTTGTCGTTACCCCGCTGACCGATGACAATGCCACCATCGCCAATTTAGTACCCGCGCTGGAAACCGACATGATGCCTGCACAGGGCAGCAACCTGTCTGCAGCGCTGAGCAAAACCACTACGCTGTTCAAGCAGTCCGGCGTCATTAAGGGTGACATCCTGGTAGTAACGGATGATATTCGCCAGGCTGACAAAGAGGCCATTAAAAAAGTACAGTCACAGGGTTTTCGATTATCAGTTTTCGGTATCGGTACCAGCGAAGGCGCTCCCATCCCACTTCAAGGTTCTGTTGATGGCGGTTTTTTACAGGACAGCAATGGCGCTATTGTAATACCCAAATTACAGCCGGATAAATTACAGTCTTACGCATTAACCGGCGGCGGTTTATACACTGGCCTGCGGGCAGGTGACAGTGATGTTAATAAATTAAGCCGTTTATTTCAGTCATCCGAAATCGCTCAGGATACTAATAATAAAGACATGAATGCCGATGTATGGCAGGAAGAAGGCCACTGGTTATTAGTGCCATTATTACTCTTTGCCGCTTTATGGGCGAGAAAAGGATGGATCGCTGTTATTTTACCTTTTGCCGTTGTGTTCACATTGTCGCTACCACAGGCAGCATACGCAGAAACCACCATTGCGCAAAAACCAGTTCTTGATACAAAAAACCTGTGGTCAAGTCCCGATCAGAAAGCCATGCGGGCATTTAACCAGGGCGATACTAAAAAAGCAGCTGAACAGTTCACCCAACCGGAATGGAAGGCCAGCGCCTATTATAGAAGTGGAGATTACGAGTCTGCCGCCAGGACGCTGGAAAACACCAGTAACAGTGACGGCCTTTACAACAAAGCGAATGCGCTGGCAAAACTTGGCAAATATGAAGAATCAATTAAGGCTTATGATCGTGCATTAGAGCTTAACGAAAATAACGAAGATGCAAAATTTAACCGCGAACAGGTAAAAAAGGCTCTGGAACAACAGCAACAGAATACTCAACAGGAAAGTTCAGATAAAAATAAAGAGCAGGACAATTCTGAACAGGAAAAAAATCAGCAGGCTTCAGATAATCAGAACAGTCAAGACCAGCAAAGCAAAGATCAACAGGAACAGCAGCAGCATAAAAACCAGGCTGGTGAGCAATCATCTGAAGAAAACCAGTCTGAAGAAAAGCAGAAGGCTGATCAAAACCAGCAGACAGAATCCCCAAAAGATAACAAGGGAAAACAGCAGGCACATGAGAATCAGGCTCAGGAAAAGCAGGCTGAGGAGCAGCAGTTAAAACAGCGTGATGCAGAAGCAGAAGAAAAACAACAGCAGCAGGAACAGCAGCAATATGAACAGGACCAGAAACAGCAGAAACAAAGTGAAGCCTCTGAAAATAAAGACATAGAGAACAAAGACTCTGATGAGAAACCTGCCGAGATAGAAATCAACCCGATGGAGGCTTCAATCACTGAAGAAGAAAAAGCCACTGAGCAATGGCTGAAGCGAATTCCTGATGATCCCGGTGGTCTATTAAGACGTAAATTTTTATATCAATACAAACAAATACCTGATCAAAAAGATGACAATGAGCCATGGTAATGAGTAGCACACGAAAAAAAACAATTACATCACACATATTACATACACTACTGCTCTGTACCGTATTAATAAGTACAGCGGCACATGCGGCCATTACTGTGACAACCAGCCGTAACCCGGTCGCACTGGATGATTCGTTTCATCTGATATATGAAGCAGACAGCAGTGTTGACGGCGACCCGGATTTCACCCCGATCTATCAGTACTTTGATGTATTAAATAGCAGTCAGAGCACCAATATGCGTTCTATCAATGGCAACTGGAGCATGAAAAAAAGCTGGGACCTGGCCGTCATCGCAAAAGATATCGGCAAATTTACCATCCCACCGATTAACTTCGGAAAAGATATCAGCCCGGCAATACAGGTAACAATTACTAGCAGCGCATCACCCAACAGTATTACACCGGATGGCGGCTCCACTGTTCCAGCAGCAATATTCCTCGAGAGTACAATCGATAAAAAAACAGGCTGGGTGCAATCACAGTTTATATATACGGTTCGATTATTACGTACCGTAAATATAACCAGTGCATCATTAACGGAACCTGAAACCACAGACCCTGACGCCATTACTCATTTAATCGGTGAAGACCAGTACCAGACCACACGCAACGGAATTCGCTACGATGTCATTGAACGCCGTTACGCAATCTATCCCCAGAAAAGCGGCAGACTGAAAATCAATCCGGTAACCTTTGAAGGCCGTGTTAATGCTACGCAACCCAGAAGCATATTTGACCAGTTCCGCATGAGCGGACAGTTAAAACGCTTACGCAGCAAAGCAGTTGAGATCAATGTTAAAGCCGCACCGTCAAACATAAACTTACAGGACTGGTTACCTGCAAGTAATGTGCAATTATTAGAAGAATGGTCTGACGATATTCAGAATATAAAGGCCGGTGAACCTGTCACGCGAACTATTACTATTGTTGCAGATGGGTTAACAGGTGTGCAGCTGCCCGAGCTGGAGCTTAAAGAGATTAACGGCTTAAAACAGTACCCTGATAAAGCCGTCGTTGAAAACAGACAAAGCGAAAATGGTATAACCGGCATTAAACAGATTAAGGTGGCGCTGATACCTGCAACTGCCGGAAGTTACACGCTACCGGAAATTAAATTGCAATGGTGGAATACCAAAAAAAATAAAAAAGAAACCGCCGCGATTGCACAAAAGACTCTTATAGTGGCAGGTGAAATACAACCTTATAAGGTAACGCCCCCACCTGTACAAACAATAAATGAAGTCTTACAGGGCAGTCCGGTAACCACAGATAACATAGCACCGTCATCGGCAGTACTAACAGAACACGATGAACCTTACTGGAAATGGTCAACGCTATTTTTTGCAGTAGCCTGGTTTTTCACCCTTGTTTTATTATTTAAAAAATCAAAAAAACACAAAATACAAAGTAAAATAAAAACCAATGTGTCGGACACAGGCATTAAATCTGCAGCTACCGCAGTGAAAAAATATGCCAATAAAAATGATGCCGGCAGAACTAAAACTGCATTAATCGAATGGGCGCAACTGTTTTACAATGATAAAGATCTCACCAATTTAAGCCAGATTACTGAACATTGTTCAGTACAGCTCAGCCAGCATATCAGGCAGTTAGATCAAAGCCTTTACAGCCCCGAGAAAACCGCCTGGAACGGAAAAGAACTGCTCAGCGCATTTAAAGAGGAACAATTGTTAAACAGCAAACAGAAAAATCAACACCATTCCGTGTTAAAACCGCTTTACAGTGAATGAGGTTTGCCTCAGTAAAAATCTTTCAACGGCATGATTACGATTGAAAATATTGTATGGTGAATTGTGCACTAAATGACTATCAGCTGTCGTTATGCTTGTGGCTGAGAGGTTATAAACATCCCTTTAATCACAAAAAAAAGCGACAATTATCAATTGCAATATTCAATGAAGAGGTCGCCACAGGATTAGTCACATCGGATTTACTAACGTGTTTTCTCTAAAAAATGAAATTTCAGATGTGGCTAATTATCTCTCGCCAAAAAATGCGTATTAACCACACGGTATCCCTACAGTGTTACGTTGGGAGTATATAGTGCGTCATTCTTAAAATTACTAGTCTTTGGAATAAGGGAGAAACATTCCCATTCAGATCATGGCCTCTATAGAGAATGTACACTCAGTTTTTGTCAAAGAAAAGCCAGGCTGCTAGCAACCTGGCTCGTTTCATGAAGTTATGTCTTACAGGTATTTTAAATAGTACCCTTAGTACCTGCAGAACACATCATTCGCCTGAATAAAAAAAACCTGTCGATTGCTAACCAGCGCAGAAGGAGAACAGTTAAAAAGCCGATTAACAGGCCAAGGTCAGCAATACCAGTAGCCTCTTTTTTTCCGGTATCTCCCTGTGTAGCACCCTGGGTCTGCTCAGATACCGTGATAGTGACCAGACTGCTTGCTGTTAGTGCACCATCACTGGCTTCAAGCTGAAGCACATAATCGCCAGCAGCAGATAACGTGACGGTTGTATCCACAGCGCTGGCATTGCCAAAAGTGGCGTTACCTGGACCGCTAACCATACTCCAGCTGTAAGTCAGTGTGCCGTTGGGCAGACCATCGTCTGACACAGTCGCATCGAGATTGCCAGTTATCCCTGTTTCAGCGTTCTGATTAATTCCTGCATTCACCACTGGTGCCTGATTAGAATTAGGGGCAGATACTGTAATAACAACTTCATCAGCACCCGTTAATAAGCTGTCACTGGCTTCAAGCCGTAACACGTAACTGCCCGAGGCAGAAAATGAAACGGTGGTATCCTCTGCACTGTCATTGCCAAAAGTGGCGTTACCCGCACCACTGACTTTACTCCAGGTATAAGTCAGTGCGCTAGTGGGCAGACCATCATCGCTGACGGTGCCATTGAGATTAACTACTGCCCCTGTTTCAGCATTCTGGTTAGCTCCAGCATTTACCTGAGGAGACTGGTTTGCTGAGGCTGATTTTGTGATGCTAAAGTAATCCTGAACAGAGCCATTCTCACGTAACATACGTACGTCCATACGATCGCCTTCAACATCAATCACCATGGAGCCCAACTTTATATCCTCAGTAAAATTTGCCGGGTGACCGCGGTTGTAATCTTTAACTTTTCCAGAGCTTCCGGCCAATACGTAAACCGCACCTTCAGGGTTTGATGCTTTATGGTAAACGCCATCGCCATCAGCACGTCCATCACCTGAAACAACAACATGAGAAGCAGAGTTAAAAGTGTTCGACTTGCCATAATGGTTATTGATAAAAAAGGTACGCGAGTAAAAATGATTATGTCCACCCAGCTGCAAATCCACTCCGTATCTTTCTAAAAGTGGATTAGCTCTTTCACGGGTCACTTTTAGCCCTACCTCTGTGTCGGAGTCATGGTCATCTGAACGTGAATAGGGGGGGTGATGCCAGAAAGCGATTATCCACTGTTGTGTGGTGGATGACAGGTCATTTTCTAACCAGGTATACATGGCCGAGCCATTTAAATTCTCATCAGTGAATGAATCCAGACACACAAAATGAATATTACCGTAGTCGAATGAATAATATAGCTCAGACCCGGAGGCTACTCCGCCTGCCTCAGCATTCTTTGGATGAGTAAAAGCGCTTTCATGAACGCTACGATTCTTCTCGTGATTGCCTCGTGTCGCCCACACTGGAGCGTGTCGTAATAGGCCGCTATACACGTTAAAAAAGTTATTGGTGTATTCACTATCAGTACCAGTTTCATAGGCATTATCACCAAGAGTTAATACCACATCAGTATCGATATTATCCAGATTGTAATATGCATCTCTGACGTTATGTTGATCAGCGGTATTGGTTCCCGGATCACCAATCGCCCAAATTCGGATTTTTCGATTAGAGCCGACGTTGGGTGCGGTGATAAAGTAATGATTGGCATCATTACCGGCTTCGATTGACCCCGTTGTTGCACCGACGGAATAAAAATATTTTGTATTCGGTGTTAACCCTGTGATCACCACTTCGTGTTCTGTACTGGTGCTAAGGTCATCAACATTGGTATTCAAATTGTTTACGCCTGGCCCGTAACTAACTCGGCTACTGGCAGCTGATGTTGTTCTCCAGCGTAATACAACTCGGGTATCGCTAACACTCTGCAAGTAAGGTTGGCGTTCCAGTGCTGCATAAGCTGAAGTAGTAAATAGTGGTCCAAACAGCAAGACAAGTGAAATAACTGGAAGCAAAAATGGTTTGAAATATTTTTTGCTGCATGGTTCTTTTTCTCGTATATGCTCTAAAAATGTGGGACGTCTTATTTTAAATTTGCTTATTTATATTCAGAGCTTTTGAGTTGTAATACGTGTTTGCAATGTGTTTTCCAGTTCTTTGGAAACTGGTAAATTTCGTATGTGCTGTGGCAAATGCTGTAAAGCTGCATAAGCCTGCTGAAAAGTTTGTTGCGCCTCATCCTGGCGCCCCGCCCTGGCTAAAATATCCGCACGGCGTGAAAGCCAGATATCTTTGCGTTGTGACTGGCCCAGTAACTGATCAATGCGGTTCAGGGCAGAGTCATAAAGCTCCAGGTCAAGTTCCAGTTCTATCGCTTTTACCTGAAATACACTAATGAACCCTAATTGATTTATGCCTTGTTGCAATGCCTGCAGGGCTTTTTGTTTATCTCCCGTCATGGTTAAAACATCAGCAAATTCCACATACCATTCTGGCGAAGGTCTTCCGTCAATAGCTGATACATTAGACAAAGCTAATTCGTAAGATTTTACCGCCTGTTTAAAATCTTTTAATTCCCGATAAGACCGTGCCCGAATAAGCAAAGCTTCTGTCGTGTACTCATGTCGTAAGAAATACAGATTGATAAAATCCAGGCTACGCATATATTCCCCAGCGTCATAGCATAAGCGAGCACGATCTAAATCGAATTCAGCATTCTCCTGGTCTAACTCTGCCGCTTTATTAAAGTCAGACATGGCTTCTGACCAGTGCTGATTACTCTGATAAATATGCGCTCTTTTCGCGTATAACTGAGGTGAATCGCCCTGTTCAGCAAGTTGCGCCGTAATTTCCCTTAATTTATCGTGGTTAAGGCCATGCGCCAGAGCCGTGCTGGAGCAATTAAATGTAATACATAAGAGTATAATAAACCGTGCTTTCGGCAGTATTATTGATAAAGGCAAAAACGTTGAAGCGATACCGGGTCTTGGTAACCGAAAACTCATCATGGTGCTCTCCAATCTACAGGCATTACACATAGGAACAGCAAGAGCAGGGCTAAGCTGAGTGCAATTTAATAAAGGGATAAATTATTATTTTTGGAGAATTTAGATTTCGAACATTTCGGCATCAACTGGTTGAATATTTCAAGCAATGATAAGGAATCACCGCCAAACCAGCTGTTTAACAAACTATAGCATGCTCTGGAAAAAACCAGGTATTTTGTCGAATAAATGACAGTTTTTGTTCGCAAAAGACAAATTTACTGAAAAAACATGAGCATACGTCGATGCGGGCTTTGCGACTTTGCGACTTTGCGAGAATTTGAATAAAGCACTCATACTGCGATAGTATTTTTAGAGTTTGTCGCATGTGTGGAGAATGCGGCTGCCCGAAGACAGCCGCTAGCTTGCAGAAGTTTCCAAAGGGAGAAACCCCAGTACACGCCGTACACCCCCCAATCCGGATGTGCGTTGTAATATTATCTCATCAACCTTAAATGAATCTGAAATCTGGACGTGATATGGTATTGCAGAGTAAAAAACGCCAATAACTTTCTCAATATAAAGTGCGAACAATGCAAGAGCATGATTATAATAATTTAATGCCGGAGACCATACTGGCTGCGGTAGAGTTTTTAGGTTACCAGACCAGTGGCCGCATGCTCGCCTTAAATAGCTATGAGAACCGCGTATACCGCTGCGGGCTGGAAAATGGCGACGCTGTTGTTGCAAAGTTTTATCGTCCTGATCGCTGGAGCAATGAAGCAATTGCTGAAGAACATCAATTTGCACTGGAATTAGTTGAACAGGAAATCCCTGTAGTTGCGCCAATAATAAAAGATGGTGTGTCTTTATTTGAGCATGCTGGTTATCGATTTTCGGTCTACCCCTTACGTGGCGGTCGCTGGCCTGATCTTGAGTCCCGTGAAGACCTGAACTGGATGGGACGTTTCATTGCACGCATTCATAATGTGGGGCGAACTTCATTATTTAAACATCGCCATCAAATTGAAATCAATAGAATGGGTAATGAACCGGCAGCCTACTTACAAAAGCAGGGATTTATCCCTGCTTATCTTGAACTTGCCTACCAGACGCTGGTTGATGATCTTTTAAAAGAAATTCAGGCTGCATTTGAGCAATGTGGCGATTATCAGGTCATACGATTACACGGTGACTGCCATCGCAGTAATGTATTATGGACTGATGATGGCCCGCACTTTGTTGACCTGGATGATAGCTGCAATGGGCCGGCAATACAGGATTTATGGATGCTGCTTTCGGGTGAACGCCAGGAAATGACAGAACAGCTTTGTGACCTGCTTGAAGGTTATGAAGAGTTCGCCGTTCTCGAATTAAAGGAACTGAAACTGATAGAAGCATTACGCAGTTTGCGTATGATGCATTATGCGGCATGGCTGGCAAAGCGCTGGGATGACCCGGCTTTTCCCCTGGCTTTTCCCTGGTTTAACACCAATCAATACTGGGAGCAGCATGTTCTTGAGTTAAGAGAGCAACTGTCGAGGCTGCATGAGCCGATTCTGGTAATTTAAGTTTTAGTATCTGGCAACGCTTAATTCACCATCATTAAAAGCGATTCACCACAGAGACACGGAGTACACAGAGAAAAACAAATTACCCGTAAAAAATAAAGAAGAACACAAATAGTAATAATTCGTCAATTGAGATGTACTATTAATGTAAAGCTGTCGGATATATTTACAAAACAACAAAATGGATGAAATTTACAGGTAAAACATTAACGGACCGTCGAGAAATGCGACGCAATGGGCAAAACCGACCCACAAGGGACATTCAGAAACTGTAAAAAAGATGTTATATGTAGCAATTATGTCCTGTATTTAATATGTTGCTCTGCACACATTAGAAATCAATTAAATACTTATGTATTTTGATTATGTTGACAATGATTCCTATTTCCTTATTGTTGATTGAGATTTTCAGATAATCTTTCGTCACAATGGCGAGTAAATGAATTAAATAGGAAGGGGAATATTGTAATTAAATCTATTATTGGTGTTACATGCACCTGTCTTGTAGTTGTTTCTTTTAGTGTAATGGGTGCTGTAAAGGGTGATGTGAAGGGTGATGTGAAGGGTGGTGAAACTATTGACGTCTTATTATTTGATGCTTCGACTACGGATAATCGAACGATGGCTGTATGGATTGTTTCAGCAATTCCTGCACCGCCGCTGTTTGGGTGTTTAGTTCTGGCATGATCGGTTTATTTGGATTTGGCTTAAGGATTAAGGGAAATGTCATGTAAAAACAATAATCGCTTTGTTGTTGGTATTGCATATATCCTGATGCTCTTATTGTTTGCATGGGAGGCATCAGCAGAATCGTATCAATATGATGATGTTGGTAGATTACTGGGTGTTACTTATGAAGATGGTTCTAGTATTGCTTACACCTATGACAATGCTGGCAACATACTGCAACGTCAAATTGCTGTTGATACGACAAGTCCAACGACTTCATCAACCCCTTCAGGTGGAAACTATACGTCTGTACAATCTGTTACATTGAATTGTGATGATGGTTTAGGTTCTGGATGTGCTGTTATCTATTACACCACTGACGGTACAGTCCCGACAACTTCTTCGAGTGTATACAGTTCTGCGATATCAATCAGTGTTAATACGACATTGAAGTTTTTTGCTGCTGACAATGCGGGTAATAATGAGCTTGTAAAAAGCGAAGTCTACGTCATACAAATAACACCGTCCAATAATGCACCTTCTATCATTACGTTAGTATCACCAACTGACAGCATAATTAATCTGGCAACGACGGTAACATTTGTTTGGGAAGAGGCAACAGATGCGGATGGTGATAGTCTGACTTATCAGATTGATGTTTGTGAAAATGTGAATTTTACTGGATGTGCTCCGATTAATGTAGCCGTGACTGAGACAATGCTGTGGTTTGCGGGTACATCTGGGCTTTTAGGCAGTTTAATGCTTATTGGCAGTATTGGTTGTGTTGGCATAAGAAAGCAACAATGGCCTATGGTTATTATTGCTAGCCTGATGATCGCGAGTTTTGTATCAAGCTGTGGTGGTAGCAACAGCAGTAATTCTGTATCGGCAAATCAGATGAGCCACACAGTTTCAAACCTCAAAGCTGGAACAAATTATTACTGGAAAGTAACTGTCAGTGACGGTACTGATGCAACCGAGAGTGCAACATGGAACTTTACTACTCAGTAGTTAAAAAAGGGTAGTCATGTAAATATGAAAACTTTAATTTGCTATAGAAAGAAAATGAAAAAGGCTAAAGCTAAAGCAATTGTTGACTGTGTTAATAATGGCATGCTTACCATTTAACTCTATTCAGGCATACACATTGGTAACGCAAGATGTTCCGGGTGCAGTAATTACTGAGATTGATGATATAAATAATTCAGGTGTTTATTCAGGAAGGGCTACTAATAGTGGTTTTATCTATGATGGCAATAGCTATACCATGTTGGATGCTCCAGGCTCCTCTATAAATAATGCATACGGTATTAACAACCTGAATCATGTCGTCGGAAGGACTTTTATAGGTGGTTCTTACCATGGCTTTTATTATGATGGTAATGGCTTTACTATTTTCGATGCTCCAACTTTCCCGTTTTCACAAACATTTGCCTATGGTGTTAACGATTCAGGCACAGTTGTTGGTAATGCTGCAGGTGGTTTTATATATGATGTTAATACGGCTCAACCAGTACGCTCACACTTCCAGGCGGATACTCCAATGCGGTGTACAACGGTATAAATGATTTAGGAGATATTGTAGGTTCGTATAGTGATGGAAACCCTGGTACGCGTGGCTTTATATTTGATGCTAGTTCAGGTGCTTTTACCACGTTAGCTGTGCCTGGTGAAGATATTACAGTAGCCCGTGGTATTAATAATTTGGGTGACGTCGTAGGAACATACAGAGTGGATAATCCGCTCGGTTTTGGTGCAAAAGTCGACCGCGGATTTGTTTATATCGCCAGTACGGGCACATATATTTTGCTAGATTTTTCAGGGGCTATTAACACATTTACAACGGGCATCAATGATGCAGGTGATATTGCAGGTACATACACGCTAGGTCCAGGTGATAATCATGGTTTTATTGCTTATAGTGGTAATGTTCCTAAAAAAACTTCAGCCAACTACGATAGCAGCGGCAATTCTGAAGACCCAATTAATACCTTCACTGGCGAATTTTATAATCAGTATGCGCCAGATATTAATCTTGCGGGACCAATGCCACTGTTGTTTTCTCGTTATTATGCGTCAGGCTTATTAGGTGCAAATATTAATGGAAGTTTGGGTGATAATTGGCGACATAACCTTGAGTGGACATTGGTGGTTAATGGAGCAGATGCCACGATTACCAGTGATCAAGGTCGCGAAATCACATTTAAAGATAATGGCACTTCATGGGATTTAACCGGCACGCGAAGTATTGCATTTCAGTTCGTAGAAAGTGGTACAGATTTTATTTTATATAACCCTAACACGGGGTTGTTGCATACTTTTGATAGTACTGGTGTACTTATTAAAATAGAAGATGGTAAAGGGAATACTCATTCCCTTACTTACAGCGGTGGTGATTTAACAACGGTATCTGATGGACTGGGAAGGACGCTGACATTTAGTTATACCGTTGGCAAACTCAACACAGTTACTGACGGTAGTCGTACTGTCACTTTTACACGAACGGTCAATGACTTGACACAGGTAATTGATGTGTTGGGTCATAGTTCTACTTATCTTTATGCTGCCGGTGGTTTAATAACATCATGGACCCTTCCCGCGAGTAATACACCATTTACGCAAACATGGAATGCGAATAATCAGGTTGTAAGTCAGACGGATTCAAACAGTAATACAGCAACAATAAATTACGTAGGTCTAGATACGACTATCACTAATGCACTGG
>CAVYHW010000093.1:0-5839 GCA_963768215.1 uncultured Gammaproteobacteria bacterium | reverse complement strand
TCCACGCCACCCTGGACCATGTTCTGGAAAGCCGCGAATACTGGTACGCTATCAAACTATATGCACAGAACAAACAACTCATTTATCCACTGTTTGAACAGGAACTACCGAGTGGTGTAGAACTTGAAATACTAAAGCATGAAATCGTCTTCGATGGCGACAGCATTGGCCAGTTTGTCATGTGGATTGATATTAATGCAGCAAGTGCTTTGCGCGTTAAGCACATTTACCACCTTGAGCAATTGCTGCTATTCACCTTACTGGCAACAATCTTACTTTCCACTCTGCTACAGGACCGATGGGTTCGTTTTCCTATAAGACAACTCGCCAGCTTCGCCAGCGATATCGCCGGCGGGAAATATGACTCCACAATGGAATATCATTCGCGTGATGAAGTAGGCAAGCTGGTGCGGTCTTTCAACAGTATGCGGCAACAAATCAAACAACGTGAAAACGATCTTATCGAAAGTCAGGCACGCAACAAAGCCGTCATTGAAAATGCCGTTGACGGCATTATCGCTATTAATATGCTAGGCATCGTTGAAAGCTTTAATTCTGCCGCAGAAAATATGTTCGGCTATGCTGCTGACGAGGTGATTGGGCAAAACATCAAAATACTTATGCCTCAACCTTATCAGCGTGAACACGATGGCTATCTTTATAACTACGCGGCCACCGGAAACAAAAAAATCATCGGCATTGGCCGAGAGGTTGAAGGCCTACGCAAGGACGGCAGCACTTTTCCGCTGGAACTGGCGGTTAGCGAAGTTCAACTCGACGACCGTAGACTGTTTATCGGCATGACACGTGACATCACTGAGCGTAAAAAAGTTGAGCAGATGAAAAGCGAGTTTGTTTCTACCGTCAGCCACGAACTGCGTACACCATTAACCTCTATAAGGGGCGCGCTGGGCCTGGTACTCGGCAAAGGCGCCAATGATATACCGCCAAAACTGTTACGTTTGCTCGAAACCGCCAACCGTAACAGCGAGCGTCTAACTTTTCTGATTAACGATATTCTTGATCTCGAAAAAATTAATGCTGGCAAACTCGAATTTCATCTCGAGGCAGTCGAGCTTACCGCGTTAGCGAAAAGAGCGGTTGAGGAAAATGAAGGTTATGCACATTCACATAATGCCAAACTGAAACTAATCCTGAACAATAATGACTCAACTACAGTACGCGTCGATGAGCACCGCCTGTTACAGGTATTTGCCAACCTTATTTCTAATGCTGTCAAATATTCGCCTGAAAATGGCAGCGTTGAAATCGAACTGAAACGTATTGATGATAAGTTACGTGTTTCTGTTATCGATCATGGGCCCGGCATCCCGGAGGAGTTTCGTTCCCGTATCTTTGGACGTTTTGCGCAGGCCGACAGTTCTGACACGCGCGAAAAAGGCGGCACAGGCCTTGGCCTGACCATCACCCAGGCGATTGTTGAGCAACTAGGTGGCAGTATCGGCTTCAACAGTGAGCCCGGCAAAGGCGCTGAGTTCTATTTTGAACTGTCAGCCTGGGATCAAACTGTCGAAAACACTCAGCCTGATACTTCACTGACAAAAGTTCTGGTCTGTGAAGACGATCCCGACGTTGCCTTTATCCTGATTAACCTGCTGGAGCAGGAAGGACTTGCGGGTGATATTGCCGCCACTGCTGCCGGCGCACGTGAATTATTACAAAAAAATCACTACAGCCTGTTATTACTCGACCTGGTACTGCCTGACGCCAACGGCCTGGAGCTGGTTCGAGAATTGCGCAAGACTGAAAACACTCGAAAACTGCCCATTATCGTGATCTCCGGCCGCGCCAATGAAGGCCGTAAAGAATTCAATGGCGATGCCGTTACTGTTGCCGACTGGTTACAGAAACCGATCGATCGCGAACACCTGTCACATGCCGTAACCAATGCGATACAGGGCACTCACCATCCACGTATTTTGCATATTGAAGATGATCTTGATGTCATTCAGGTAACACAGGTATTGTTTGAAGATGATGCAGACTTTGAATACGCCACTACCATATCCGCTGCCCGTAAAAAACTTGCCAGTAACGTTTATGATCTGGTTATCGTTGATATCTCACTGCCCGATGGTTCAGGTATTGAACTGCTGGATGAAATCGGCCGCGACTGTCCGGTGGTACTTTTTTCCGGTCAGGAAACCGATACTGAAATCAGCGAAAAAGTTAATGCCATTTTAACTAAGTCACTAACCAGTAATGATGAGCTGATGAACACGGTTAAACGATTATTGAAACACAACATCTGATAAGCGAGTGCTATGATGAAATTACTTTATGTAGAAGACGAAGCCGATATCCGCGAAATTGCCGAATTTGCACTCGAAGATGAAGGCTTCGATATAGTTTTTTGCGAATCTGGCGAACAGGCCATGGAAAAAGCCGGTAATTTTCAACCAGAAGTCATTCTGCTTGATGTAATGATGCCGGGCATGGACGGGCCAACAACTCTGCAAAACCTGAGAACCGTACCAGGACTGCAAAACACACCGGTCATTTTTCTTACCGCCAAGGTACAACCCAATGAAATTAAGGACTTCATTGCACTGGGAGCCATCGATGTCATCCCAAAACCCTTTGACCCGATGTCACTGGCCGACCAGGTTCACAACATACTAAGCCGTCATAGCTAATGAACACAAAAAGGCAAATCAAGCTACACAAGCTGCAGGATAAATACATTGCGCAGCTACCAGACAAACTTGCTGAGCTAAACCGAATCTGGCTGAAGGCACTGCATGCCAATGACATGGCGGAGCTAGTTTATCTTAGCCAGCTAGCACATAACCTCGCAGGTTCAGCTGGAACTTTCGGCTTCCCCTCAGTCAGTATCGAAGCCAGAAGCCTTGAAGACACGCTCAGGGATCTGTGCGAAGAAAAGAGCATGAACCGTGCAGCTGAAGAGAATATCTCTGATTCACTACAACGGATTGTCAGCCTGGTCGAACTTGGGCCCAATAAGCAGACAAACATCACACCTGCCGAACACGAATCTGCTGCTACCACAGAGCTGTTCGAAAGGCTGATTTATGTCATCGAAGATGATGAATTTCTGGCCAGAGAGATTTCTTCTCAGCTTAATTATTTCGACTATGAAGTAGAAACCTTCTCTTCCACTGCACCCGCTGCGGAAGCCATCAGGCTGCGCATGCCCTCAGCATTGATTGTAGACGTCGAGCTACCTGAGGGAGAATATGCAGGCCCAGAATTCGCCAAATTATTTAATGAAGACGCTTCCTCGCAGGTGCCTTTGATTTTCATATCCTCACGCGAAGACTGGCAGGCACGCCTGGCAGCTGTACAGGCCAATGGCAACGCCTACCTGACGAAACCCATTGATTTCAATGACCTGCTCGAACGCCTTGAACAATTAACCATGAGGCAAATGCCCGAACCGCTCAAGGTGCTTATTGTCGATGATATGGAAGTTCTTGCCGAACACTACGCCACAGTTTTAAGAAATGCCGACATGCAGGTCAAAACCGTCTCAGACATAAATGACTTACTGGAAACACTCAGTAACTTCAAGCCAGAGCTGATATTAATGGACATCTATATGCCACAGTGCTCGGGTCTGGATGCTGCAAAAATAATACGGCAAAAAGATGAATTGCTTGGCGTACCCATCGTTTTTCTTTCCACCGAATCCGATCCCTTACAGCATATATCCGCCATGGAACTGGGTGGCGATGACTTCCTGCAAAAACCCATTGCTGATGACCGCCTGCTGATTGCCGTACGCACACGTGCCCTGCGTTTTCGCAGATTGCGCAGCCACATGCTTTGTGACGGTCTCACCGGTCTGCTTAATCACGTGACCACCAAAACCCGTCTGGATGCAGAAATTTCACGTGCACAACGTCAAGGTGAAGCGCTCAGTTTCGCCATGCTTGATATCGATCACTTCAAACGGGTCAATGATACTTACGGCCACCCCATAGGGGATCGCGTCATAAAAAGTGTCGCCCGGATGCTGAAAAAACGTTTGCGAAAATCAGACCTTATCGGGCGCTACGGAGGGGAGGAATTTGCTATCATCCTGCCCGATACTGATATTCATATGGCACACAAGCTACTCGATGATTTACGGCAGAACTTCTCACAAATTACTCAGCAAAGTCACGACGCTCAATTTTACTGTTCACTCAGTGCTGGTACCACACAACTGTCGCCCAACGATAGCCTGGACAGCCTGATTAATAACGCTGATGAAGCACTATACGAAGCAAAAAATTCAGGAAGAAACAAGGTGTGCGTGAAATAACAGTCAAAATGATGTGAAGCGTACTGGATTTAACGGACATCGTAAACCAGGGTCAAGAGACTCGGGAGTATATGATGACCAACCACAAACATTTTCTAAAGAGTTTAAATTAGAAGCTGTTCGGCTTCTAGAGCCAGGCAATAAATCCCCAAATGATATTGCCATCGATCCGGGTATTCTCCGTAATATGCTTTACAAGTGGTAAGAAATTAAAAGGGGTCGCCCCTAAGCCAGTAGTTATCAGTATTATTGCTAAAGTATTCAACATGCATTAATAATCAGCGTCGCCATGAATTATTATAAAATATGCATATGGAACTCCCCCAAACAGATGATTATCGCTCCATCTTATTAAACGACACCCCGTTACTGGATGTCCGTGCGCCAGTGGAATTTACCCAGGGTGCGTTCCCCTTCGCAGAAAACTTTCCTCTACTCGATAACAGGGAACGGGAAGAAATCGGTATCCACTATAAAGAATTCGGGCAGGATGAGGCGATAAGACTTGGTCATAAACTGGTACAGGGAGAAATAAAGTCACAACGCATAAGGTACTGGCAGAACTTCTTTGAACGCTACCCTCAAGGTGTGCTCTATTGTTTTCGCGGCGGTATGCGCTCAAAAATATCACAGCAATGGATATATGAACAAACAGGCTTGATATTCCCAAGAATAAAAGGCGGCTATAAAGCCATGCGCCGCTTTTTGATCGACGAATTAAAAACTTCAGCTGAGAACATCAAACCGATAATGCTAGGCGGCCGAACCGGCATAGGAAAAACCGTTTTACTGCAAAAATTAAAACAGCAGATTGATCTTGAAGGTATCTATCATCATCGTGGTTCAGTATTTGGAAAACATGCCACGCCTCAGCCATCACAGATCGATATCGAAAACAGATTATCTATCGAATTACTAAAACTTCGAAACAAAGAATATTCACCTATTGTGATAGAAGACGAAGGTACCAGTATCGGCTCCAGGTCAATCCCGGATGTACTGTTCAATAAAATGAAACAGTCACCCCTTCTACTGCTCGAAGCCAGTGTTGATGAGAGAATCAATATAACTTTTCAGGAATATATTATCGAATCCTTAGCCGAACACCAGTTACATCATGGTGATGAAGTAAGTTTTGAATCCTGGGCAGAACAATTACATACTTCTATCGATAAGATACAGCGGCGTCTTGGCGGGGTCCGCCATAAAGAGATTAAAGCATTACTCACCGATGCTATTCAGCAGCAATTATCTACTGGCAATACAGAACTCCATAAAGAATGGATCAAATTATTATTGGTTGATTATTATGATCCGATGTATGATTTTCAGATCGCTAAAAAAGAAGATCGGGTTGTTTTTAGAGGGCAGAAAAATGATGTGCTTGCCTATTTGCAATCACACTATCAAATTACTTAAGGCTGTTCTTCTAGCGCTCTTAGCGAATTAAATGAAGTCAGAGCACAGTTGTTTCTAATATTAGCGAAAACTGTGTTCTGACCCCACTTTTAAGCCTCTAATAAAAATAAATTGATGATCAGTAATAATATG
>CAVYHW010000092.1:0-4730 GCA_963768215.1 uncultured Gammaproteobacteria bacterium | reverse complement strand
TGTTTATGTAACTTACTGACTAAGATTACGTATTGCTCATCAGCCAGAGTGATCGGGCCCAGGACTTTGGCGCCGGCGCCGACAACAACATTATTGAGCAAGGTTGGATGTCGCTTGCCCGCATTCCAGCTGGTCCCACCTAAGGTCACTCCGTGGTACAAGGTGCAGTCATCACCTATTTCCGCCGTCTCCCCTATGACAACGCCCATCCCATGATCAATAAAAAACCGATGACCGATGGTTGCACCGGGATGGATTTCAATACCCGTCATCCATCGGGAAAAGTGTGAAAGCCAGCGAGCAAGCCATTTCAGCCCCAGGTTCCATAAAAAATGGTTAAAGCGGTGAAAAATCAAGGCGTGAAGACCGGGATAACAGGTCAAAACCTCCCAGGTATTCCTGGCTGCCGGGTCACGGTCAAATACGCAATTTATGTCTTCACGGATAGTGATGGGTTTTTCCTCATATTAATAACTACAACGCAACTTAAACTGCTGTGTAACAACAGGTGCAATAACAATGTACTGCAGAGACGCAAAGACACAGAAGAAAACAACTATTTTTTGCCGCGAAGAACGCAAAAGGCGCAAATCTTTAAAAACGATAAATGTTTTTCTTTGCGAACTTTGCGTTCTTCGCGGCAAAAATATCTTTTCTCAACGTCACTGCTGTTAAAAAGTTTACCATGTTATACGAAATTCACGTCAATGTTATACCCTGAAAACTTACGGATGTTCAGCACACCACTATCCAGAATAAAGTACTGGCCTTTAATCCCCATTAGAGTACCCTGAATATCCGGCTGCTTGTCAAAATTCAGCGATTTAATTTTCTCTGGGTATTCGGATATCGGGTATTTGATATCTACAACCTGCTCATCAATTAGCTGTATCGCGTTATCATCATGTTCATTTTTGATAGCCTCGATCTCAGCTGAACATTTTTCTAGCAATTCATCACGCAGCAGTTTTAGATCCAGTGGCTCTGCCTCAGCTTTTAGCATTTTTCGCCAGTCTGTACGGTCAGAAATATGTTGTTTCAGCACAACTTCCAATAAACCTGATTGCAACCGGTTGGCCACCTGAAATATGGGTAATACCTGGGTCGCCCCCTGGTCCATCCAGCGTGTGGGTACCTGCGTTTCTCTTGTAATGCCTACCTTAAGGCCGGATGAATTTGCCAGATAAACATAATGCGGAATAAAACAATGTGTTTCACCCCACTCAGGTTCACGGCAAGTACCTTGTGCGTAATGGCAGGTTTCCGGTTTCATGATACACATATCACAGGAAGCCAGGCTGCGAAAACAGGGATAACAATGCCCCTGCGCAAAACTTTTACTGGTTTTTCGGCCACAGGCAATACAATGAATTTCATTTTGATAATTTAGTTTTATGCGTTGGCCTATGTGTTCATTCATTGCCAATATATCTTCGCCAACAGGCAGATGATATTGCACGGGCTGATTTTTCGCACTATCACCCAGTGTGGTTTGCATTTTTAAAATATTACCCATCATGTTATTTATATCCATCGGTTCGATCTTTTGGCCTTTTAGGAAAAATGTGAGTTGAGTGCTTTATAAACAAATAAGGTTTTCTCGCAAAGTCGCAAAGCTCGCCAAGATAAGCTGTTTTGTTCATCAGTTTTTCGTGGCGTGATTTCTCAACGATTAGTTTCCCTTTGCGTTCTTTGCGTCTTTGCGAGAGTAATAATATGACAGTCACATATTTTATATCACAGGTAATTGTTATTTAATAAAGGCATCAATCCTGTCAACGGCCTGTTCTAATAACTCCAGTGATAAGGTGTAAGCAAAACGACAATGCTTGTTTGCCAGATATGCTCCAAAATCTATCCCCGGCGTCAGTGCAACACCCTGCTCATTTAATAACTGTTTCACCCAGCTGAAAGTGTTTTCAGTAAAGCGCTCACAGTTTGCATAGATATAAAAAGCGCCCTGTGGTTTTACTGCAATTTCAAAACCTAATTGCTCTAACGCAGGCAATAAAAAATCACGGCGTTGTTTGAATACATCTCTGCGCTGATCAAGCACATGCTGAGTACTTTGTTTTAATGCAGTAAGTGCAGCGTATTGTGATATTGTCGGCGGCGCTAAAAAAACATTCTGTGCGATACGGTCAATGGCATCAACATAACTTTCCGGCACAACCATCCAGCCAATACGCCAGCCGGTCATACCGAAGTATTTTGAAAAACTGTTAATAACAAAACATTCGTCAGAAAATTCCAGGGCCGTATAATCCTCATCATCATAAACCAGGCCCTGGTATATCTCATCAACAATTAACCGCCCTTTCTTTTGCCGTATGTGCTGACAAAGCTCTGTCAACTGCTTTCTGGGCAACAATGTACCGGTAGGATTTGATGGTGTTGCGACCATGGCCGCCCTTGTATTCTCATTCCAGTATTTCTCAACCAGATCTGCATTTAACTGGTAATAACTTTCCGCATTGACAGGAATAGCAGTCGACTCTATCGCAAGCACCTGCGCAATATTACGATTACACGGGTAACCGGGATCGGCAAGTAATATATTTTCACCAGCGTCTAATAAACATGTTAAGGCCAGTTGAATTGCACCAGAAGCACCCGGTGTAATAATAATGCGTTGCGGGTCAATTCTGACTGAAAATTTCCTGTCATAATACTCAGCAACAGCAGTGCGCAATTCCGGCAGACCTAATGCAGGCGTGTAATGTGTTTTAAACTGCTTTAGCGCCTCAATACCAGCATTAACGATACATTCCGCTGTAGCGAAATCTGGCTCCCCAACTTCCATATGATAGATTGTTTTGCCCTGCTGACTTAAGGCTTTCGCCTGCGCAAGAATATCCATTACGTGAAATGGACTGAGGTTATTCGCTCGTTTTGATAAAGAATAAGAGGTCATCGAATAATTCAAAAAAGACTGTGGCAATAGTATATCAGTCTTCATAGCCGCATGCGTTTACCAGAATGACATTATATTAACGAATACCGTACCGTAGGGCATATAGGTAAAGACGAATGTTCGTTTTGCAACTGGCTTTTCACCCTCACTTCATATACCTAAAGAGGAAAACCGGCCAGAAACGCCTGATGCAGATAAAACATATATTTGCCGCAAAGGACGCAAAGAGCGCAAATAAAAACATTGTTAAAGCCTGATAGGCTTTCTGTTTTTGGTAATTGACTCAACAAACGCTGCATACGTATCTTTGCAGGCCTACAAAAACACAAAAATTATTAAAGTTTTTAATTTGCGTTCTTTGCGCTCTTTGCGCCCTTTGCGACAATAATACTTTTCTGTTTTCCCAACGGGTATTCAGGATCGACATCGTTAGTTCAGCCAAAGTTATTGAAAGTCCGGTTATGATTTTTGTAGGCTGTCAGAAGCAAAACGGAACATCGGCAAATTTATTTCATGCGTTATGTATTATTTTGATGTTTTTTTACTAACGCCTTTTGTGTAATCCATCTGGGCGTAAATATCGCGGTCAAGGTGCAGGCTACGCCAAAAATTGTCACCATAATTATGAGTAACAAATATACCAGTAAAAAGAGCTTTAACATTATATTCATTTCAGATACCCCCATTTATATATAATATTGATATACATTAATAGAAGCATAATCCATGCCTTTAATACGATAATACATACATATCAATACGTTACACAATATAAAGGAACCTCTGCAGGGAGCAAATGTGTAAAGAAAATCGTACATAATTCAGGATTCTTTACAGTCAGTCTTGCTCTAAACTGAAACGGCAGTTACTCTAAACAATTAAGGCAATTCTGACTAATTATCATAAATTCTGGCGTTGCCCAATAACCTGAATCAAGGCATTGGTTTGAAAGCATACTTATTGTATGATGAAAAGTAATAACGCAGAGTCAGGTTATTGGGCAACGCCCCACGGGGTCCGCTTGAAAGCCCACAGAACTTTATGATAATTAGTCAGAGTTGCCTTAAATAAATCATTCCTGCATCCATGGTTTCCAGTTCAAACACAATAATAGCTTTTTTAGTTCTGCCACTGGCCGCAGTTTTAGGTCTTGGTTCGCTGGCCTGTTTCATGATCTTTCTCTACGCAGGGTCTTTTAACTGGGTAAATCTGGATTTAACTGAAACACAGGGCATGCTGTTTAATATACTGCTTTCATTCTGTTTTTTCCTGCAGCACAGCGGTATGGTTAGAAGAAGCTTTCGCCGTCATCTGGATAGTGTTATCTCACCTCATTACCAGGGCGTGACATACACAATCGTATCCAGTCTGGTTCTGTTTGTGTTTCTGTTGTTGTGGCAGGGTTCGGACATTGTCTTGCTGCATGTGCAGGGTTTAGCTGAAATCATCATGCGCAGCTTTTTCTTTCTGGCCATCCTGGGTACTGCCTGGGGAACGTGGGCGCTTCGCTTTGTCGATCTGTTTGGGCTGGATACCGTTATCAAACATGGGAAGGAAGAATCACCTGCAGCCAAACCTTTTACCATCAGGGGACCATACCGCTGGGTGCGACATCCGCTTTATTTATTCACCATCATTTTATTCTGGTCATACCCGGTTATAACAACCGACCGGTTGTTATTTAATGTTATATGGACGATCTGGGTTATCGTCGGCGCCAGACTCGAGGAACGTGAGCTTGTTGAAGACTTTGGAGATGATTATCGCAACTACCAGTCAAAGGTACCGATGTTATTTCCAGGGCGTTTTCGTCCAG
>CAVYHW010000091.1:0-3289 GCA_963768215.1 uncultured Gammaproteobacteria bacterium | reverse complement strand
TGGCTGCGCAAGATGCCGGCATTTCGCAAAATATAATTATGGAACTGGCCAATGTATTCGGCTGGGACATCGACTTCGCACTGGACATTCGTAAAGGTGACAGTTTCACCGTGTTATACGAAGAGTTATTCCGTAACGGTGAAAAGATTTCTGATGGCAATATCCTTGCTGCGGATTTCGTTAATGATGGCAAAATTTACCGTGCGGTTCGTTATACCAACCCGCAAACCAATAACAGCGAGTACTATACCCCTGACGGTAAAAGTATGAGAAAAGCGTTCATACGATCACCAGTTCATTTTTCTCGTATCAGCTCCGGTTTTAACCTCAAACGTAAACACCCTATATTACTTAATAAACGGCCTCATAGAGGTGTTGATTATGCTGCAAAAAGCGGCACACCAATTTATGCGGCTGGCGACGGTAAAGTTATCTTTAAAGGCAAAAAAGGTGGTTATGGCAAGGTCATGATTCTACAGCATGGCACGAAATACACCACACTGTATGCCCATTTAAAAACCTATAATCGTAAGCTCAAAACCGGTTCCAGAGTTAAACAGGGGCAAACCATCGCTTATGTAGGTAAAACAGGCTTAGCCACGGGTCCGCATTTACATTATGAATTTCGCGTTAATGGCACCCACAGAAATCCTTTAACCGTTAAACTGCCAGAATCAAACCCGGTACAAAAACGTTATATGGCTGATTTTGAGCTAACCACCACTCCCGTGTTTGCACAGCTTGACCTGGTATCGCGCGCTCAACAGGTTGCCCTGGCTGATACAACAGACGACGCTCAATCTGATAATTAATTAAATCTAAAGTACTATCAGAAACACTAACGCTGCCAGAAATATAATTTTTTTCAGAAACTTATAGGCACACAATGGCCACATCAAAACCTGAACTGTATATCGGTTTGATGTCAGGCACCAGTATAGACGGTATTGATGCTGCACTGGTTGATTTTTCCCAAGCTGAACATTCTGCGACACAAGCTAAACTAATTCACAAACACAGCCACAAATGGCCTGATGATATTCAGCAGGCGCTGATTAAAGCGCGTGATATTCCCGATGACGAATTATCATCTATAAGCTCTCTTGATTTAGACACCGCTAAAATATTCGCCGAGGCCTGTCTCAAAGTACTGGAACATACACCATACAACTCACCGGACATTACAGCTATCGGAAGTCACGGACAGACCATTCGACACCGGCCCGATATCGACACGCCATTTTCCTTACAAATTGGCAATGCAGAAAAACTTGCAGAGCTGACCGGCATTGATGTTGTTTCAGATTTCAGAACCGCTGATATTAAGGCCGGTGGTCAGGGAGCGCCACTGGCGCCGGCATTTCACCAGGCCGTGTTCCAGCATGATGAAACCAGCCGTGTTATCGTCAATATAGGCGGCATAGCAAACATAACTGTGTTACCCAAAGACAAAAACACACTGGTCAGCGGTTTTGATTGCGGACCGGGTAATACACTGATGGATGCATGGATATCACGGCACAAGCAACAGAGTTATGATGCCGAGGGCGCCTTTGCCTCAAGCGGAAGAACTAATGCCACACTATTAGCCAGGCTGTTGATGGATGATTACTTTCAACTTGCGCCACCCAAAAGCACAGGTTTCGAATACTTCAATCTTCAGTGGCTGGATAAACATTTAGCTAACACACCTGCCAGTACGATGGACAGTGCGGACATACAAAGCACCTTATGTGATTTAACCGCTACCTCTATCATACGGGCAATTAATCAATATGCGCCGGACACCGGTGAAATTTATATCTGCGGTGGCGGCGCACACAACAAAACGTTGATGCAGAAATTACAAACACTGACCAAGTCATCTGTAACTACAACCGAAGTACTCGGCGTTCATCCTGACTGGGTAGAAGCCATGGCATTTGCCTGGCTTGCTTACCAGAACATTCATCAACAGACGGGGAACCTGCCGTCGGTAACCGGAGCCGGCAAAACCGTTGTTCTCGGCGTACTAACAAGGCACTTATAAACTTCAAAAAAGATAAGTTGGCAGTTGGCAGTTGGCAGTTGGCAGTTGGCAGTTGGCAGCGCAGTAATTTTAAAAAAATTACCGCTGCTTTTAAAACAGTTTTTTATCTCCATGGATGGAGCGTATGCTGAAAATCGTCTGGAACGATTTCAGTGCGCTTTTAACTGATAACTGCAAACTGACGACTGCCAACTTTCTTTAAAACTACCGTTGCGATATATCAACATAACCGCGAATATCTTCACCCGTATAAATCTGCGTTGGTCTGAAGATGCGATTATCTGATAACTGCTCACGCCAGTGGGCTAACCACCCTGCCACACGAGAAACCGCAAAAATCGGGGTGAACTGGTCAGGCGCAATGCCCATTTCCGTGTATAAAATACCCGAGTAGTAATCCACATTCGGATACACACCTTTAGGGCCGAGGGCTTCTTCACAGGCTTCTTCCAGTTCCAGTGCGGTTTCAAATTGCTGACTCAGGTTGCCCTGTGATTCTCCCCACTCAATCATCAGCTTCTGTAATACAATTGCACGCGGATCTTTGGTTTTATATTCACGGTGCCCCATACCCCAGACAACTTTATTTGAGTCCAGTTGTTTTTGCAGCCATGCCTTTGCATTTTCCGGACGTCCAATTTCTTCTAACATTTGAACCACTCGCTGATTGGCGCCACCGTGTAATGGTCCTGCCAGTGTGCCAATAGCCGCAGCAATAACCAGAAAGGGACTCGCCAATGTTGAGCTGCACACCATGGCTGCAAATGTGGAGGCATTAATTGTGTGCTCAGCATGTAATACCAGGCAGGCATCCATGATTTTTACAGCCAGGGGATCTGGCTCTTTACCATCAAGCATATACAGGAAATTTGCGGCATGGCTTAAATCATCACGCGGTTCGATGGGATCGTAACCATTTCGAATATGTTCCCACATCGCCACAATGGTTGCCATACGGGAGATAATTTTGACTGACATACTATGAATATATTCAACATCATTACCGGATATGCCATCTGAGAGCACTTCTTCACCGCCATAAAACATGCCCAGGCTGGCCACGGCAGTTTGCAGCATTTCCATTGGATGCCCGGTGGTTGGCAGATTTTTCATAATGCTGCGGACTTTATATTTCACACGGCGCTCAGCTCTTAACTGACGATCAAAATCATCCAGTTCAGACTGTGATGGCAAGCAGCCATCTAACATCAATAATGCCGTTTCTTCAAAGGTGCTTTTTTCCGCCAGTACTCTAATGTC
>CAVYHW010000090.1:0-19010 GCA_963768215.1 uncultured Gammaproteobacteria bacterium | reverse complement strand
TAATCAACCCAAAGAAAAAGAAAAACATCATTTTACATAATATAATCAATTACTTATAATCCATCCAGTCAGCCGGCATTTAGTCGGCCTGACGACGCAGGAATGCAGGTATGTCCAGCATTTCTTCATCATATGCACCATTGAGTGAAACCACTTCCTCGGTAACTTTAGGCTTTCTTATAACAATCGGTTTGTCGTATTCCTTATAAGAAGGTTCTGACTCAACCGGTGTTGTGTTAACCGTCCTTATCTCTGCGGTTTTAACCTGCGCTGGCCTTTGGGTCTGAACATGGTTCGCAGTACCCAGGCCTGTAGCAACAACAGTAACTCTAATTTCACCCTCTAATGATTCATCAATCGCAGTACCCATAACAACAGTTGCGTCATCAGAAGAAAATTCACTAATTACCGCGCCGATATCCTGGAACTCACCCAGAGTCATATTGGCGCCAGTGACGTTAACCAGAATACCACGCGCGCCAGACAGGTTTACATCTTCCAGTAAAGGACTGGCAATGGCTGATTCTGCTGCTACTTTCGCCCTGTCTTCTCCAGCCGCACGCCCAGAACCCATCATGCCCATGCCCATTTTTGACATAACGGTCCTTACATCGGCAAAGTCAACGTTGATTACGCCAGGATTAGTTATTAATTCAGTAATACCCTGAACCGCACCACAAAGCACATCGTTGGCGCCACTGAAGGCATTCATTAAATCAAAATCACGGCCATATACATCAAGTAATTTATCGTTAGGAATAGTAATCAAAGAATCAACATGGCTGGTCAGCTCCTTAATGCCCTGCATCGCAATTTTCATACGTGCATGACCTTCAAATGCAAACGGTTTGGTAACGACACCAACAACCAGGATTCCCATTTCTCTCGCTATTTGAGCAACAACAGGCGCCGCGCCGGTACCGGTGCCACCACCCATACCCGCTGTCACAAATAACATATCAGTGTTTGCTATTGCTTCCTGAATTAGTTCACGATCTTCAAGTGCTGCCTGCTGACCAATTTCAGGAGTTGCGCCTGCGCCAAGGCCCTTGGTGATATTACTTCCAATCTGTAACGATTTAGCGCCCTCAAATCGCCCCAGTGCCTGCGCATCAGTATTGGTGCAGATAAAGTCAACACCATTTATACCACTGTTCACCATATGCTGTACGGCATTGCCACCACCGCCGCCAACACCAATTACTTTTATCACTGCATCTTGTGCACCAGAATCCATCAGTTCGAAAATAGGCATAAGATTTCTCCTCTATAGTATTTATTTAAAATTTAGTTGTCTGTTTGTAAATTAAGTCTTTTTATTTCAGCTTACTGTTAATTTGTTTTTTAGATTTAAAAGTTCCCCTGAAACCATCTTTTCATCTGCTCCAATACTCCTTTATAACCACCTTCCCTCAAAATATGGTTGATGCCACTATTCCTGTGCTGATTACCAAACAGTAACAGGCCAACGCCGGTCGCATAAATCGGATTCCTCACCACATCTGCCAGGCCGGAGACATATTGCGGCAATCCCAGTCGAACAGGTGCATGAAAAATCTCTTCCGCTAGATCAATGACACCTTCCATTTTTGAACTGCCACCGGTCAGCACTACGCCGGCCGCAATGATTTCTTCATAACCACTGCGACGTAATTCTGCATGCACTAAATTAAGTAACTCGTCATAACGTGGTTCAACAACCTCTGCCAGTGTTTGACGAGACAGTTTACGTGGTGGTCGATCACCAACACTGGGAACCTCGATGGTTTCTTCAGGGTTGGCCAACTGACGTAAAGCACATGCATATTTAATTTTTATCTCATTGGCATATTGCGTTGGCGTGCGCAAGGCAACGGCAATGTCATTGGTGACCTGATCACCTGCAATCGGAATCACGGCTGTATGCCGAATGGCGCCATCAGAAAACACGGCAATGTCCGTAGTGCCGCCACCAATATCAACCAGGCAAACACCCAGCTCTTTTTCATCATCGGTTAACACTGCATAACTGGAAGCCAGCTGCTCGAGAATAATGTCATCAACTTCCAGCCCACAGCGTCGAATACACTTGATAATATTTTGCGCTGCACCAACCGCACCGGTAACCAGGTGCACTTTTGCTTCCAGTCGAACACCTGACATACCAATTGGTTCACGTATACCTTCCTGGTCATCAATAATAAATTCCTGCGGTAAGATATGAAGCACGCGCTGGTCTGCGGGGATGGCCACTGCACGCGCGGCGTCAATGACCCGGTCTAAATCACCACTGGTTACTTCACGCTCACGTATTGCCACGATGCCATGTGAATTCAGGCTCCGTATATGACTGCCTGCAATGCCTGCGTAAACAGAATTAATTTCACAGCCCGCCATCAGCTCGGCTTCTTCAACTGCGTGCCGAATAGATTGCACAGTGGACTCAATATTAACTACCACACCTTTTTTCAGTCCGTTTGATGGATGCGAACCCAGACCGATAATGTCAATGTCACCGTCATTATTTATTTCACCAACAATTGCAACCACCTTGGAAGTACCAATATCCAGGCCGATCAACATGTTTTTATCAGACTTCTTTGACATTGTTTCAGGCCTCACTCATCTGTACGGCAAATCCATTTGGATAACGCATATCAATGACTTTAATTTTCTTGTCTTCATCTTTCATTTCACTCGTTAATACAGGCAATATACGAACAAACCGCTGCATACGCTTCTCTGTATCAAAACGTCCAAGTTTTACGTTTATGCCATAATTAAAATTTGAATTGTTAGTGCCCCGGTTACTGGTCGCGTTGCTGACCATATTACTGGCCACCTTGCTGTTCACATTACTGGCAATGACTAACTGCCATGCCCGCCTGTCATCAAGATGCAAACTTTTAACTTCATAATTAAGCGCAAGCATTTCCTGATAAAGAACATTCATAAATTTCCAGACATTATTATGCTGCCCTTCCGGCCCTTTTAGTTCTGGTAAATATAATGTATTGCTCACTGTTGCTGGCTTAAACACATCTCCTGTTTCACTGATATATCCTTCATCATTCCAGTAAGCAACCGGCTTTTGCTCTTTTACATAAACACTTACACCTGCGGGCCATTGTCTTCTTAAAGAAACCTCCTTGACCCATGGTTCCTGCAACAATATTTCACGCACATGATTCAAATCAACCGTAAAATAACCACCGGAAATATTATTTTTCACCGTCAAGCTAATTTCTTTTTTATCTAAAAAGTTCAATTCACCTTTTACCTGAACATCATTCACCGGCAGGACAACAGGGACTTCAATATCTTTAACAAACTGTGCCGCATAAATAACAGCTACAAAACCAGATAAAACCGGCAATGTTTTTATGATTTTTTTAAGCAATGATGTTTTATTTCTTTTTTTCATTAATATTCACCATCACTGTTTCGAACAGCTTTCGCATGTGGCCTGTGACAAAATACTCATAACCAGGTCATCAAAAGACAATCCCGCCTGCTTTGCAGCCATTGGAACCAGAGAATGGCTGGTCATACCCGGTACTGTATTTACTTCGATCAACCACGGCTGATCATTTTGATCAACGATAAAATCAACACGGCCCCAGGCTGAAGCGTTTACCGCATCAAATGCACGCTTATTTAACTCGGCAAATTTTGCTTCTGACTCTTCAGACAACCCGCAGGGACAGATATACTGTGTATCAGCCGCTTCATACTTGGCATCATAATCATAAAACTTATGCGTTGTTTTAAGCTTTATCATTGGCAACACCCGGCCATCCAGCAGTGCTGCAGTATATTCATCGCCTTCAATCCAGTGTTCTGCTATCACGGTACTGCCGCACTGTTTTGCTTTCTGCCAGGCTGGAATTAATTCTTCCCTGCACTCAACTTTGCTCATGCCGATACTGGAGCCTTCAAGCACCGGTTTCACAATCAGAGGCAAACCTAAAGTTTCAAGCGCACTGTCGCAGCTTTGCTCTGAGTCGAGAAGACAAAACTCAGGCGTTGGTAATCCCATCGCCAGCCATATTTGTTTGGTTTTCAATTTGTCCATTGCCAGTGATGATGCCAACACACCGGAGCCGGTATAAGGCATGCCCATCAGCTCCAGTAAACCCTGTATTGTGCCGTCTTCACCACCGCGGCCATGTAACACGATAAAGGCGGTCTGATAATTTCCATTGCATAGTTCATTGACAATATTTTTATTGACATCAATACCGTGTGCATCAACACCCTTGTTTTTCAATGCAGTCAACACCGCGTTACCGCTTAACAGTGAAATCTCACGCTCTGCTGACAGACCGCCCATCAATACAGCAACTTTGCCAAATTGTGTTACATCAACCGACATTACAGCTCTTCTCCAGCCCGGATTTCTCCAGAAAGGGCTTGCCCAACAATTTTGACTTCAGGCTGCAATAAAATGCCGGATTGATCTTTGACTGTTTGTTGTATCAATTTAATCAATGACTCAATATCAGCTGCTGTCGCATTGTTATCGTTAATAATAAAGTTGGCGTGTTTTTCTGAAACCACTGCACCACCAATACGTTTACCTTTTAGATCACACTGCTCAATTAACTGTGCTGCATAATAGCCTTCAGGATTACGAAAAACACTACCGCAACTGGCGACACCGGTTGGCTGGGTATCGGCACGCCTGGCCAGCAGCTGTTTAAGGTCTATGGTATTATTTTCATACTGTTTGCCAGGCTGCAGTTTTTGTAACTTCAAGGTAGCACTGACAAACCATTCATCCTCTGGCCCTTCAACATGCCGGTAAGAACATTTATACTCGTCAGCCTGCCGTTTTATTATTTCACCTTTTCTGTTTAAGGTTTCCACCTCAACAACCAGCGGCCAGGTTTCACCACCAAAGGCACCAGCATTCATTGCCAGTGCGCCACCGAGCAAACCCGGAATGCCTGCAAAAAACTCAGCACCGGTCAGATGATGTTTACTGCAAAAACGGGCCAGCTTTGCAACGGCAACACCGGCGCCCACGTACACGGTTGTCTCATCAATTAACTCAAGTTGCGACATCACGCCATGCGTTGCAATGACTGTTCCATTAAAACCACCATCACGCACCAGTGTATTGCTGCCCAGCCCCACCCATAAAAGGTTTTCGTTATCAGGCAAGCTAGCAATAAACGCTGCCAGCGCCGGTAATGATTCGGCCTGAACATATTGCCTGGCGACACCACCAGTGCGCCAGCTTGTATGCGACGACATCGGTTCGTTTTTTACGATTGTTATATTGTCTAGATCAGATTTCATGTTCACACGCTTGCGCATTATGCTGTGCCGCCCGCTTTGTCGTCTGCAGTAGCGCCCACTTCATCACACAAAGACTGTTTCATTTGCGATGAAATACGGCCAATACTGCCTGCACCCATGGTTAGCAGCAGGTCACCGTCCTGCAAGATTGTTTTCAAATCATTATTAAGTTTCTCAACGTCTTCAATAAAAATCGGGTTTACCTTTCCGCGCGCACGAATGGCGGCGCACAAAGCGCGCCCGTCAGCACCTGCAATGAGCTCTTCACCAGCAGCATAAACTTCCGTTAGTATTAACACGTCACAGTCAGCCAGCACACGTGAAAAATCCTCAAACAAATCACGCGTGCGCGTATAACGATGCGGCTGGAATACAACAACCAGCCTTTTGTCCGGCCAGGCATTTTTTGTTGCTGCCAGTGTTGCTTCGACCTCGGTTGGATGGTGTGCATAATCATCAATCAATGTCACAACACCCTGCGCCAGTTTAATATCGCCATATTTATGCATGCGACGGCCTATACCTTCAAAACCTGATAACGCGGCCTGTATATGAGATATAGAAACACCCAGTTCATGCGCAACACAAATGGCGGCCAGTGCATTTAACACATTGTGGCGGCCCGGCATGTTTAAAGTAATTTCAACCGGCGCCTTAGCCTCGGGAAGCATGACGTCAAAAATAGTCTGTGTTCCCTGGTAACGAATATTTGAAGCACATACATCAGCATCAAAATCGATGCCGTAACGTATCACCGGTCGTGTTATATCGGGCAGTAAACTGCGGGCCTCATCATCATCAACGCAAACAATGGCCAGTCCATAAAAAGGCAGGTGATGTAAAAATTCAACAAACGCGTGCTTTAACCTGGAAAAATCGCCACCGTAAGTAGGCAAATGATCAGCATCAACATTGGTTACGATGGCAATCATCGGCTGCAAATACAGGAAAGAAGCATCACTTTCATCTGCTTCAGCAACCAGGTATTTACCTTTGCCTAAACGCGCATGTGTTGCAGAGCTGTTAAGTTTGCCGCCAATCACGTAAGTTGGATCAAGGCCCGCCTCGGCAAGCACACTGGTCACCAGTGAGGTTGTGGTTGTTTTTCCATGGGTGCCTGCTACCGCAATGCCATGGCTAAAACGCATAAGCTCGGCCAGCATTTCAGCTCGCGGCACCACGGGAATTCGCCTGGCTTTAGCTGCTTCGACTTCGACATTGTCTTTATTAATGGCTGTCGAGGTCACAACCACATCAACATCACTTACATTTTCGCCAGTATGTGAGTGATACACCTTTACGCCCAGATCTTGCAGGCGCTCAGTAACGGCATTACTCGCAATGTCCGAACCGCTCACCTGGTAACCCAGTGTATGCATCACATCAGCAATACCGCTCATACCCGCGCCACCGATACCAACAAAATGCACTTTACGTATGCGACGCATAAAATTCTCATGGCCTGTAGCGTTATAGCTGGCTTGCTGTGACATTAAGCTACCCCTCCTGCATGCAAACAGGCATCGGCTATGTTTTTTGCTGAACCGGGTATAGCTAACTTACGTGCCGCTATAGCCATGTCTAATAACTTTTTACGATTGATTGAAAAATCATTAATTATCTCAACCAGCCAGTCGGCAGTTAAATCATGTTGCTGTTTAATCACCGCCGCGCCAGCACGTTCCAGGTAATAAGCATTAAAGGTCTGATGGTCATCAACAGCATGAGGATAAGGAATTAAAATAGACCCGATGCCAGCTGCCGCTAATTCAAACACTGTCATTGCGCCTGATCGGCATATCACCAGATCGGCCCATTCATAAGCAGCGGCCATATCATCAATAAACGCTTCAACCTTTGCTTCAACACCCGCCTCACTATAAAAGGCTTTAGCTGATTCAATATTTTTCGGTCCGGTCTGATGAATGACTTGCGGGCGCTGGCCGGTTGTAATTATAGCCAGTGCCTGCGGTACTATTTCATTAAGCCTCACTGCACCCAGGCTACCGCCAATTACCAGCAAATGTAAGCCATCCTGTGACTGGTGCTGAGCAAAACGATTTTCTGGCTTGTCGATCGCACAGATTGATTGCCTTACTGGATTGCCTGTTGTGATCGCCTGTTTAAACACGCCCGGAAATGCCTGCAATACAACGCTTGCTAATCTGGCCAGAACTTTATTCGTTAGCCCGGGTATCGCATTTTGTTCATGGACCAGAAGCGGTTTTCTCAGCAGCCATGCCATTAAACCGCCCGGGCCTGAAACAAAACCGCCCATGCCTAATACCACACAGGGTTTTCTTCTTAGCAGAACAGCCAATGCCTGCCAGCATGCCTGCAACAGGCGAACGGGAGCCAGCAGTAAGGTCATGGTACTTTTGCCGCGCAAACCGGTAATACTCATCCATTCAATAGGATAACCAGCCTGGGGCACAAGCCGTGATTCGATGCCTGCTTTTGTGCCTAGCCAGACCACGGGAATGCCGCGTAAACGCAATTCATCGGCAACTGCGAGCGCGGGGAACACGTGCCCGCCTGTACCGCCTGCCATAATTAATACCGGTCGTATATCAATCATGATTGTTGCCCGGCCTTCTTTCTAGTGGCATGTTTTCTAATGGCCTGCTTTTTACTAGCCTGCTTTATCACGCCATTGGTTTCATAATTAATGCGCATCAACAAGCCAACAGCCATACAGCATACAATCAAGCTACTACCACCATAACTCATTAACGGCAGGGTCAGTCCTTTTGTTGGCAACAAACCAGTGTTCACACCCATATTAATCATTGCCTGCATCGATAACCAGATACCGATACCATAAGCAACATAAGCGGCAAAATAATTACCTGAAGCTTCGGCCTGCGATGCAATCTTGAATGACCTGAAAAACAGAGCGCCGTACAACAAAACAACCATGGTAACGCCAACAAAGCCTAACTCTTCTGATAAAACAGCAAATAAAAAATCCGTGTGCGACTCAGGCAGATAAAATAATTTCTGCACACTGCCGCCAAGGCCGGTACCAAACCAGCCGCCTGTACCAATAGCAATCAATGATTGTGTCAGCTGAAAACCGCTATCAAAAGGATCTTCCCATGGATTTGCAAATGAAGTTATACGCTGCATACGATATGGCGAGGTCACTACCAGTAACAGTGCTGCGCTGACAAAGATAGTCACAAACGAAATAAACTGAACAAATCGTGCGCCGGCCAGAAATGTCATCGCTAGCACCGTACCCATAATGACCACGGTAGCGCCAAAATCAGGCTCCATTAATAACAGCAGTCCGGCAACCCCAACCGTCATCATGGGTTTCAGAAAACCTGATAATGAGCTTCGCACCGCATCACCATGTCGCACCAGGTAACCGGACACGTAAACCACCAGAAACAACTTGGCCAGCTCCGATACCTGTAGATTAATAATACCCAGCGGCAACCAGCGCGTACTGCCATTGACCGTTTTCCCAAGGCCGGGAACCAGCACCAGCACCAGCAATAACAGCGCAAATATTAACAGCGCCATACTGGATTTTTCCCATTGCGCCAGGCGAATTTTAAACACTGTTATTGCCGCAACAATACCCATAAAAACAAATAATGACTGGCGTTGAAAATAATAAAACGGGTTTGAAAAATTCCTGTCGGCAACACTGATTGAAGAGGATGCCACCATGATAAGACCAATGCTAAGCAGCGAAATAAACACGATGGTTAAAACCGGGTCAAGATCATCTATCTCAAAACCCAGACTAAACCTGTGCTTTGCATTGCCGCGCTGCGAAGAGAACAGGGGCTGCTTTGAAAACATATTAGCAGCCATACTCATGACAACGATACCTCTGACATAAGCCGCTGCACTGACTGTATAAACACATCACCACGATGTTCAAAATTTTCAAACATATCAAAACTGGCGCATGCAGGCGCCAGCAAAACATTATCGCCGTCCTGCGCCAGTGAGTGTGCAGCCAGCACAGCGGCCTGCATATCGTTTACCGTTTTAACCGGGACAGCTTCAGGAATGACAGCATTAATCCTTGTCGCATCTTTACCCATCAACACGACAGCACGACAATGCTGTTTAATAACATCAGCAAGCTCTGAAAAATCAGCGCCTTTTGCCTCACCACCGGCAATCAGAACATGTTTCCCAGGCAGCCCGATAAGTGCCGCAATGGCTGCGCCCACATTTGTGGCTTTGGAATCATTGATCCAGTTTACCCCGTTTATTTCAGCTACAAATTGTGCGCGATGCGGTAAACCCTTAAATTCTTTCAGCGCATCAAGCATACGGTCAAACGGTAAGCCGATGGCATGCCCGAGGGCAAGCGCCGCCAGTGCATTTTGCAGGTTATGCGAACCTTTGATTTTCAGCTGATCAACAGCTATCAGCGGCTTGCTGCCAAAACACAAAGCAGGTTTCTGGTTTTCATCCTGACAGAGCCCAAATTCATTTTCTTCCGGTTTGTTTAAGGTAAAACGTATTTGATTACCTGCTGTAACACTAGCTTTTCTGGCACCATAATTACCTGCCAGGGCATCATCCTTATTTAAAACCAGCACCTCAGCATTTTCATAAATTATCTGTTTACTCATCGCATAGGCAGCAAGGTCCCGGTAACGGTCCATATGATCCGCACTGATATTGAGCACCACCGCCGCTTTCATCGGCAAACACTGTAATGTCTCTAACTGAAAACTGGACAGCTCCAGTACGTATAAATCAACATTATCATCGAGTGAATCAAGCACAGGGGTACCAATATTGCCGCTGGCTACTGCGTTCATTCCTGCCTGTGAGGCCATTAAGGCCAGCAGGGTTGTTACTGTCGATTTACCATTAGAACCGGTTATAGCAACAACGGGCGCCATAGCCTCATGCGCAAATAAATCGATATCGCCAATAATTTCGATATTATTTTTCCTGGCTTCAACTAACGCAGGCTCTGTTATAGCAACGCCGGGACTGGCCACAATTCGATGCGCATTAACAAATAATGCGGTGTCAAATTCTCCCGTGTAACATTCAACATCGCTATATTCATTTTTTAAAACATTAAGGCCGGGCGGAACATCTCGGCTATCTACAACAATCACGGCTTCACCCAGAGCACGTAAATAACGCACCACAGACAAACCGGTTTTGCCCAGCCCGACGACCAGTGTGTAAACAGCTTGTTCAGATTTTGCCATCATTATATTCAATACACTCATACCGCTTCTATTAAATACACCTGTTAACCATGCCTATCAATTGCGCCTATCGAACTTTCAACGAAGCCAGACCAATCAGTACCAGAACAACAGTAATGATCCAGAAACGCACTATAACTCTTGGTTCAGGCCAGCCTTTCAATTCAAAATGATGATGAATTGGCGCCATTCTAAACATTCGCTTGCCAATTAATTTATATGAAGCAACCTGTAAAATAACGGATGCCGTTTCCATCACAAATATACCGCCCATGATAAACAGCACGATTTCCTGCCTGACATAAATCGCAATCACACCCAGTGCAGCGCCCAGAGCAAGTGCACCAACATCACCCATAAATACTTGCGCCGGATAAGTGTTAAACCATAAAAAACCCAGACCGGCGCCTACCAGAGTGCCACAGAAAATAGTTAACTCACCGGAACCATTCACGTAAGGAATACCCAGATAATTTGCAAATGTCACATGCCCGGTAAGATATGCAAACACGGCAAGCGCACCGGCCACCATTACCGTCGGCATAATCGCAAGACCATCAAGACCATCAGTTAAATTAACAGCATTACTGCTGCCAACGATAACCAGGTAAGCAAGAACAACAAATCCACCACCCAGCGGGACCATAAAGTCTTTCAAAAAAGGCACAATAAGTGTTGTTTCAATCGGCGTTTTTGCGTTAACAAAAATAAAATACGCCGCAATTAATCCAAACACGGTTTGCCAGAAATACTTTACTTTTGCCGACAGGCCTTTTGAGTTGCCGTAAACCAGTTTTTTATAATCATCGATACCGCCAATCAAGCCAAAGGACAGGGTAACACCCAGCACTACCCAGACTTTTTCACTGGACAAATTACTCCATAACAGGGTGCTGATTGCGATGGAAACCAGAATCAGGGCGCCACCCATGGTTGGCGTACCTGCTTTTGACAGATGTGACTGGGGACCATCGTCACGTATTTGCTGGCCGATTTTATAGCCGGACAATTTACGTATCATATAAGGGCCAATCACAAGAGATAAAACCAGTGCGGTAATGGTGCCAAGAATGGCGCGCAAAGTAATGTATTGGAAAACAGCAAAGCCGCTTTCAAACTGTTGCAGATATTCAGCTAATGTTAAAAACATTAATTTACCCTCTTATTATTATTTTTCCGGGTCAATATCTGATCAACTACTTCTTCCATAGCCGCACTGCGAGAACCTTTAATTAAAACAGTATCGCTAGCTGCTAACTTTTCTTTTAGAGCTTTTATTAATTCATTTTTATTCTGAAACCAGAAACCATTGTCTCCAAATGCTTCAACAGTATTAGCGCTGTATTTTCCTGTTGCATACAAAGCCTTTATACCAGCGATTTTTGCTTTTTTGCCTACCTCAGCATGCAACTGCTGCGCATCTTCACCAAGCTCCGCCATATCGCCCAGCACTAAAACTGTGTCACCCGGTATATCTGCAAGTACATCGATGGCGGCAGACACAGATAACGGGTTGGCATTGTAAGTATCATCAAACACCCGATAACCTGCTGCTGAATCAAGCACGGTTAACCGGCCCTGAATATTTTCAAATTCAGATAATGATAAAACGATAGATTGTAACGGTATACCTACGGCCAGGGTGGCTGCAATGGCTGCCAGTGCATTCATCACATTGTGCTTACCGGGCACTTTAAGTGTTAGTTCGGCCTGTTCATTTGATGCAAATACCTGATAACGATTATCTGAAATAAATTTTGCAAAAACGTCGGCTTGCTCATCCCGCATGGAAAAGCCGATAACATTATTAGCAGCGCAATGTTTTGCACAGTAGTCTTTCCAGTACGAACTGAAAGTATCATCCAGATTAATGATCGCTATACCCTTTTCAGACAGACCGTTATAAATTTCAGCCTTTGTTTTTGCAATATTTTCCAGCGAACCAAAACCTTCAAGATGGGCAGGCCCGACATTGTTTACAATCGCTACATCGGGGCGTGCAATTGATGAAAGGTAATCAATCTCACCGACATGATTTGCGCCCATTTCAATCACCGCATACTGGTGCTGTGGTTTCAGTTCCAGCAACATCATCGGTAAACCAATATCATTATTCAGGTTGCCTTTTGTCGACAGCACGGCATCCGCCCCGGCGTAATCGGAAAGGATTTTTCGGCACATTTCTTTTACTGAGGTTTTACCATTGCTGCCGGTAATACCAATAAGCTTGCCTGTACTATTTTGACATCCCCAGGTTTGACGCCAATGGGCTGCTAACTGTCCTAAGGCAAGGCGAGTATCATTAACTTTCACCTGCGGCAGATCCAGCGACTGCTGCCCTGATTGAAGCTCACTCACCAGTGCGCCAGCTGCGCCAGCGGAACTTGCGCTTTCAACAAACTCATGACCATCAAAATGCTCGCCAACAAGCGCCACATAAAGATCACCATGATGAATATCACGGGTATCTTTAGATACACCTGTCATCATCACATCCTGGCCATATAGTCTGGCATCCAGGGCTTCAGCAACTTGTGACATTTTCATCACTAAAGCACTCCAGGCTCACGAGCCGCCAAAAGCTCACGTGCGACGCGACGATCATCAAACGCAATATGCACATCACCAACGATCTGACTGGTCTCATGCCCCTTGCCCGTCAGTAACACAACATCACCAGGCTGTGCATTGGTAATGGCGATATCAATTGCCTGACGCCTGTCAAGCACAGCCTCAACATTGTCCCGTGATGAAAAACCGGTCATTACCTCATCGATAATGTCCTGCGGATCTTCATGTCGCGGGTTGTCTGTGGTGACAATAATTCTATCGGTATATTTTTCTGCTGCCTTAGCCATTAACGGGCGTTTGCTGCGATCACGATCACCACCACAGCCAAATACACACCACACCTTGCCATGGAAGTGTTCGCGTGCTAGCTGACAAATTGCTGTCAACCCCTGTTCGGTGTGCGCATAGTCCACAACAACGACAGGTTTATCATCCTCACTTATGATTTCTACGCGACCATCTACCGAATGAATAGCGGAAAGACTTTTTACGGCATCATCAAAAGGAAAACTGCTAACAAGCAAGGTGGCCAGCACTGCTAATGCATTAGCAACATTAAACCGGCCTAATAACGGCACATCAAAATGGCCGCAACCTTTTGGTGTTGAGACATTTAAATGGTAGCCCCTATCAAAGGGACTCATTTCCAGCACGTTAACAAAGTAATCAGCATATTCCTTATAGGCTGAAATATCCTTTTTTAAACTGTAACCCCAGACACACACATGTTCACGTACTTCTTTCGCCAGCTCTCTGCCAAACTCATCATCGAGATTTATCACTGCCGAACCCAGGCCCGGTGTATAAAACAGACGTTTCTTTGCAGCAGCGTAATTATCAACCGTACCGTGATAATCAAGATGGTCCCTTGCCATATTTGTGAATACCGCCGTGGTGAATGCCACGCCGTTGACACGGCCCTGATCAAGACCATGCGATGACACCTCCATTACCACGTGTCTGGCGCCTGCTCTCTGTATATCAGCCAGCGTCTTCTGCACTAACAGGGCATCTACCGTGGTCAGACCGGTAGGATGAAGATCATTAATAAAGCCATTACCGAGCGTGCCTAACACACCGCAATGAACATCATATGCATCCAGGCACTGCGCAAGAAAATGCGCAACAGAAGTTTTACCGTCGGTACCGGTAACGCCAATGGTATTTAATGACAGTGAAGGCTGCTCATAATAACGCGAAGCAATCGGACCGACTTTAAACTTTAAATTTTCACAATGAAGACACAACACTTTAGCTGAGATGGAAGCAAGAATCTCGTCTCGCTTATCATTATCAAAGCCAGCATAACCATCCCACACAACCACACTAACGCCTTTGGCAACGGCATCCTGCGCATACAGTAAACCATGCGTATTATATCCCTGGAACGCAAAAAACAGATCACCACTGCGCGCTTTACGATGGTCCTGCACCAGTGCATTTACGCTAATACCTCGACATTGTTCTATCAAAGCATCATCAATAAAACCTTCAAGTAAAAAATCTAATGCGGCTTCATTCTGCATCACACTTTCCCATCCTTATTTTCCAGACCCGCATTCATTAACTGTTTATTCGAAACTCTATCAGGGGCAATATCCAACAGGCGCATGGCCCCGGACATCACCTGGCTGAATACCGGTGCGGCAACCAGTCCACCAAAATATTCACCATTTCTTGGCTCATCAATCATCACCACCATGACTAACTCAGGTTTGTCCGCCGGAACCATGCCGGCGAAGATGGAAAGGTAACGGTCTTCTGCGTAACCACCGGCAATAAACTTGTGGACCGTACCGGTCTTACCGGCAACACTATAATTCGCCACACTTGCGCGCTTACCTGTACCTGCTTCAGAAACCACACGTTGCATCATCTTGCGTACTGCACGTGCGGTATCTACAGACATCACCCGCTGCCCTTCAACCACTTCATTCTCATTATCATCATCGAGTAAAAAATTAACCGGCCGCAGTATGCCATCCGCTGCAATGGCAGAGTAAGCATGCGCAAGCTGCAAAGGCGTTACTGAGACACCGTAACCGAATGCCAGCGAAGCCCTTTCAAAATCATTATTCAACGCATCCAGCGAAAGCCGGCCACCGGCTTCTCCGGGGAAGCCACTGCTGGTAGCCACACCAAAACCCAGTTTCTGATACATTGACCATTGCTGCTCAGCATCCATCGCCAGCACAATTTTGCTGATGCCCACATTGCTGGATTTTTCCAGCACACCACCGACGTCAAGATCACCATAATTTTTATGGTCCTTTATCTTGTTGCCTTTAACAAACATATAACCAGGCGCCGTCTCCACTTTATAAAAAGGTTTCCAGCGACCGCTTTCCAGTGCGGCGGCAATGCTAATGGGCTTCATTGTTGAACCCGGCTCAAATACATCTGTGACCGCGCGGTTTCTTGTTGCCTGTGGCTGTAACTGCTTTCTATCGTTGACATTAAATGATGGCTGGTTCACCATTGCCAGCACTTCACCGGTAGACACATCTAGCACCACGGCTGAACCGGCAACCGCATTATGTTTAATGACCGCCGCCTTCAGCGCACGGTAAGTCACGTACTGCAGCCTTTTATCTAAACTTAACTTTATAGCTTTACCCGGCTGTGCTGACTTAATACGTTCTACATCATCAAACGCACGGCCTAAACGATCACGAATAATACGTTTTTTACCCGGATGGCCTTTTAGCCAGTCGTCAAACGCCAGCTCAACACCTTCCTGCCCGTTATCATCGATATCTGAAAACCCAATAACATGCGCCGCTACCTCGCCACTTGGATAGTAACGGCGATATTCATTTTGCAGGGAAACGCCAGGCACTTTTAACGCCATCACTTCATTAGCCAGCTCAGGTGAAGCCTGACGTTTTAAATACATAAATTCACGACGAGCATTGTCTTTGATTTTTTGTTTTAAGCTTATAACGTCCAGAGATAACAGTTCAGCAACCTTATCCAGCTTATCCAGGTGGTCTATTGCCACTTGCGGATTCAGCCAGATACTATCAACCGGGGCGCTAACAGCAAACGGCTCTCCATTTCTATCAACGATATCACCACGGTTCGCTGAAATTGCAACGGTACGTAGCTGGCGCGCATCACCCTGCTGCTCAAAAAACTCACTATGCAATATTTGCATATCAAGCGCTTTTACTAACAATACCGTTGCTAACGATAAAAAAATCACCACAGCAAACAAGCGCCGCCATACCAGAGAGACACCGATCTCGTGCTGGTTACCGGTTTTATGGTTGCTGTGCCTGTATGACTTCATGGATGATTTCACGTATGACTTTTTAATGGATAATAAATACAGCTGTCGCTATTTCACAAATACCACGTCGCCAGCTTTCGGCATGACCATTGATAAACGATTTCTTGCAATGCGCTCAATTCGCCCATGCCCTGACCATGCACTTTGCTCCAGCTGCAACTGGCTCCACTCTGTATTCAGGGCGTCCACCTGGTAGTTCAATTGCTGCAATTCCACAAAAAGTTTTCTGCTCTGATGCTTGCTGTAAATCAGCAAAATTGCCGAACCAAGCAACATACTAAATAAAAATGTAACCATAATTAATACCCGCATTCTCTGATTCATAAGCATTTCTCCAATACACGTAAACGCGCACTTCTGGACCGTGGATTATTATTCAGCTCTTCTGCACCCGCTACCACCGGCCTGGCCACTAATCGAAAAGGCACTTTTATATCTACTTCCATAACCGGAAAACCAGGCGGTAACTTTGGTCTACTGGAAACATCCCGCATAAATCGTTTTACAATTCGGTCTTCAAGCGAATGAAAGCTAATCACTGAAAGTCGGCCACCTTTTGCCAAAACCGAAATTGCCCCCTTCAAACCCCGCTCTATCGCCTGCAATTCATCATTAATATAAATACGAATCGCCTGAAAACTACGCGTCGCAGGATGTTTGTGTTTTTCTTTTACTGGAATTGCTTTTGAAATGATCTCAGCCAAATCACCTGTTTCTGTTATTTCACGTTCATCACGTGCTTTAACAATGGCAGTCGCAATTCGTTTAGCGAATTTTTCTTCGCCGTATCTTTTGAGCACATTTATTAAATCAGCCGGCTTTACCCTGGCCAGCCATTGCCTGGCCGTTTCCCCCCTGCTTGTATCCATACGCATATCCAATGGTCCTGAACGCAAAAAACTGAAGCCTCGCCCAGCATCATCAAGCTGCGGCGATGAAACACCCAGGTCCATCAACACACCATCAATTTTTCCGGTCAGACCGTATTGCTCAACCACTTCCGCTATCTGATCAAAGTTACAGTGTTCGATGCTCAGACGCGGTTCATCAGCAAATTGCTGCCTTGCATAAGCGACCGCCTCAGCATCATGGTCAAAAGCAATCAAACGGCCATCTTCATTTAACTTCTGCAATATGGCGCGGCTATGTCCGCCTCTACCAAAGGTTGCATCAATATAGTTACCTGACGGACGAATATTCAGTGACTCCAGGGCCTCTTCCAACAGCACCGACTGATGATTAAAACTAACCATCAACGACGATATTTAAAGTGACAACTCTTCCAGCGCAGCTGGAAGCTCACCGTCATCGGCCTGCGCAGACGCCACCCATCCTTGCTGGCTTTCACTCCAGGCTTCTTCATCCCAAATCTCTAACTTTTTACCCTGACCTATTAACACGGCCTTCTTTTTCAAACCTGCGTATTCACGCAGCATGGCCGGTAATAAAATTCTGCCCTGCCCATCCATTTCCAGATCGGTTGCATGACCAATTAATAAACGTTGCAACACACGGGCCGTTTTGTTTAAGCTAGGTAACTCAACTAATTTGCTTTCAATGACTTCCCATTCAGGGAGCGGGTAAACCAGCAAACAATGATCGCGATCAACAGTCACCACCAGACGACCGCCACAGCCTTCAAGCAGGCTCTCACGATGGCGCGCAGGCATTGCCATTCTGCCTTTGGCGTCCACAGCTATATTGTTGATTCCTCGAAAATGCATTTTTATTATTATTGTTATTGTTTCCGGTTATTAGGAGCCAGGGAATGAGCTAATCATTAAAACCACTATTCCCCACTTTTTACCACATATTTACACTATAGGTATTTTAGATATCTAATGCAAGTATTTTTATGCCTTAAAACGTAAAAATTTCTATATCTCACAGCGACTTAGAAGATAAACGAAAAAAACAGGAGGAGCTTACAAGGAATATGTTTTATAAATCATTAACTTGATTACCAAAGCTAATGATTAACTTTAATTTTAAAGCGCCGTCCAGAATGAGACAGGGACTGATTTAAGGGAAATTATTTGAAAAAGCTGGCTAAATAAGCACCAGCCAGGAAAAAAGGGAGCTGGCCGATAAGCCGGGTTCTGTCGAGGTTGATGGCGGAAGCCTTCATGGGTTACCTGTTGCCATGGGGCCAGATGTCATACTGGGGCGCCCAGGTGATTATCTCCCTGTTCGGTGCAATTCCTGTAATTGGTGATGATCTGACCCTGTGGATTCGCGGCGACTTCGTTATTTCAGATGCCACGCTGAACCGTTTCTTTGCATTACATGTGATTGCGCTGCCGCTGGTTCTGATCTTCCTCGTGGTTGCCCATATCCTGGCGCTGCACGAGGTTGGTTCAAACAACCCGGATGGCGTTGAAATCAAGAAGAACAAGGATGAAAATGGTATTCCGCTGGATGGCATTCCGTTCCACCCGTACTACACGGTAAAAGATATCGTTGGTGTGGTTGTGTTCCTGTTCTTCTTCGCGACCGTGCTGTTCTTCTTCCCGGACGGCGGCGGTTATTTCCTTGAGCACGCGAACTTTATTGCATCGGATCCATTGAAGACGCCGGAGCATATTGCACCTGTGTGGTACTTCACGCCGTTCTATGCAATCCTGCGCGCGGTGCCTGACAAGCTGATGGGTGTTGGCGCCATG
>CAVYHW010000089.1:0-5306 GCA_963768215.1 uncultured Gammaproteobacteria bacterium | reverse complement strand
ACACAGTTTTTTACCCAGCCAGCAAGCCCATGCTCAACAGCCAGCCGGTAAATAAAAGGCCGAAAACCAACACCCTGCACCTGCCCGGATAATACTATTTTTCTGGCTGACGTTGCCGGGGTGGTTTGTTGTACGCTCTTTTTACAATTATCCACGTTATTATAATCTGGTTTATTACAGATTTTTTTCACCACAGAGGCACAGAGGACACAGAGGAAGAATTTTATTGTTAGCTGCGCCACAGGCGCAGCTAACAATAAATCATAAATGTTTTTCTCTGTGTCCTCTGTGCCTCTGTGGTGAATAATCTTTTAAGTTTTTGTGCTTGTAAAAAGCATCATTAACCAACAGCTTTCTGTTTAGTCTCTTTGTTTGCCGATTCGCGCATGCCGCCAGCCCACCAGATTCTGCAGGCGCCTTCGTCTGAAACCATGCAGGGGCCTATCGGATTTCTGGGCAAACAGGCCGTGCCAAACAGTTTGCATTCATTGGGATATATTTTGCCAAGCACAACCTGTGCGCAGTCACAGCCCGGTGGCATCTGGCCAGCACGTTTGCGTGCATCATCCGCGTAGGAAGGAAACAGTTTTCTGGCATCATGATTGCTGTATGCCTGGTCTAATACATAACCGGATGATGGAATAATACCAATACCGCGCCAGTTGGCATCATACACATTCATTGCCTGATTAAGACAGGTCTGTGCCGATTTATTGCCGCCGGGTTTCACCAGTTCCGGGTAACAGTTATCCAGGAAATAACATTCATCATGAAGCTGGCGCAAGGTTGAATACATCGCAGCCAGCAGGCTGTCGGGCTGGAAACCGGCCACCGCTGTTGGGATATTGTGTTTCTCAACCACAAATTCCCATTCTTCCGGCCCCATAATCGTTGATACATGGCCCGGTGCAATTAAGGCGTCAAATCCGGGAGCGCCCGATTCCAGTAACATGGCAACGGCCGGCCAGGTCAATCGTCCTGATAATAATAGCGACAGGTTTTCAGGCACGCCTTCCACCATCATCGCGGCAACGGGTGCGGTAGTGGTCTCGAAACCGGCGGCAAAAAACACCACGGCTTGATCGGGATTGGCTTTTGCAATGCTCACCGCTTCAGTGGGTGATGCAATCGGGCGGATATCCGCGCCCTGAGCTTTAGCCTGCTCCATGGTCCGTGCTTTGGCTTTAGCGACGTTGACCGGTACACGCAGCATATCACCAAAGGCGACCATAATAATATCTTCATTCAGCGCCAGCTGAATCGCCTCAAACACATCTTCTTCCGGACAGATACATACCGGGCAACCGGGGCCGGGAACCAGTTCGATATAATCCGGCAGGGCTTTGCGCAAACCGGCCATGGTGATCGAACGCTCATGACCACCGCAGACATTCATGATTTTTACCTTTCCCTTATGAGGTAACTGGTGAATGCGTTCAAGCCAGTGTTTAGCGCCCATAGTCATTGCTTACCCTGTGTCATAACTTGCTTTGCGCATGTTCATGATGATGGTGATGGGCGTGCGCTGTCTGTAACGGATGCTGTTCAAGATAGCTAATACGCGCTTCTATTTGTTGCCTGATCCAGGCTACCCACTGTGACATACCAGATTTGTTTTTGGCAGAAAGCTCCATTACTGGCGCGGTACTGGCGATATCACGCAGATAGCTTTTTGCTTTTTCGGGATCAAAGTCATCCAGCACCGGCAACAGATCGCATTTACTAATCACAACCAGATCGGAAGCACGGAACATAACCGGATACTTTGCCGGTTTGTCATCCCCTTCCGGCACTGACAGCAGGGTAACATTCAAGTGCTGTCCCAGATCGAAACTGGCCGGGCAAACCAGGTTGCCGACATTTTCGATAAATACAATATCAAATTCAGTAAGATCGAGATTATGTAACGCCTGATGGACCATGTGGGCATCCAGGTGACAGGCGCTGCCGGTAGCAATCTGTATGGCTTTAACACCGTGTTTGCGAATACGCTCGGCGTCATTTTCGGTTTCCAGATCACCTTCGATAACCGCTATCCGAAGCTTCTTTCCACCGGCTTCATCAGCCAGTTGCTGGATAGTGGCTTCAAGCAATGCCGTTTTACCGGCGCCGGGTGATGACATTAAATTAATGGCCAGCACATTGTGCTGATCAAAATGATCACGGTTATGCCTGGCGGTGTTATCATTTTCATGCAACAGGCTATGTAATACAGTAACCGCTTCTTTTCCGCTTTCTGTTTTTTGAAGCTTGCCGCCTGGCCGGATCAGGCCTTCGTTGCCGTGGGTTATATTACAGCCGCAGGTATCACACATGTTGTTCTCCAAATATCTTAATAAACAAAAAAGCTATTTATCTTTTTACTATTAACTATTAACTATTAACTATTAACTATTCACTATTCACTGCTTTCTCAGTGCACTGCCTCCGCAGCTGGCTCCCTACCTCTCTCCAGCTCCACACTAAGCAACATCAATTCATCACCACTAACTAATGTGGTTCGCCAGTCGCCACATTGTTTACAAATTAATTTGTTTGGCAGCGCAGCCGACTCACTGCCACACTGTGTACATCTAACTTTAATCGGAAGTTGCTCTATTACCAATTCCGCCTCTTCAGCGATCGTTCCGGCACTGGCAACGGGATAGGCATTTTTTAATAACTGGGCTTCGACGCCAGACAGTGGCCCAATACCAACAATAATAGACGTTACACTTAAAGCATTGCGTTCCAGGGCAATTGCTTCAACCTGGTCCATTAACGACTGACAGATAGCAAGCTCATGCATATTACCTATCCTGCTTCAGGTCCGACTTGCGGATCCCCTGCCAGCATCTGGTCGTATATCTCCCAGGCTGTCTGCGCTTCCTGCGGTGAAAGCTTCTGGATGGCATAACCAACATGCACCACAATAAAATCTTCCACCTGGAGCCTGTCTTCCTGCATCATGAACAGGCTGACATCGCGCTCGACACCTTTGGCTTCGCAACGCGCCATAAAACCGTCGATGGATTTAATTTGCATGGGTATGCCTAGACACATAATATATTCCTGAAATAAAGAAACTCAGTTCAAGTAAACACTTATATAACAACTTACATTATACATTTAACTTTACAAAACATACTCACAAGTTGACATTTGTCAATAAGAGTAGCACGATAATCTGGTAAAAAGTTATTTATAACTTACCGGAAGCTCGATGAACTGTGATGATACTTTAATTCTAGGAATCGGCAATACCTTACTTACAGATGAAGGTGCGGGCATCCACGCACTGAACCTGTTTCAATCAGCCTATCCTGATATAGGGTCTGATATACCAAACCTGACTTTCCTTGATGGCGGCACACTCAGTTTTACTTTAGCCAGCTGGATCGAGGATTGCACCAATCTAATCGTTTTTGATGCGGCTGAATTAAATCAGCCTGCAGGCACCGTTCAAACTTTTGTTGGTGCTGCTATGGATGATTTTCTTGGTGCCAGCAAACGTAGCGCCCATGAAGTTGGATTACTTGATCTTATTGATATAGCCCGTATCACAGAACACCTTCCGAAAAATCGAGCACTGATCGGAATCCAGCCGGAAACGATGGGCTGGGGCATGCACCCTGGCGAAGCCGTTCAAAAAGCACTGAATCATGCAGTAAATGATGCTGTAAAAATAATTAAACAATGGCAGGAAATTAGTACGGATGATGTGGTTCATGCGGCATAACATTTCTGGATAAATAAAAAGAGAAAATATTGAAGGGGGGAAATACACAGTGAAACGAACAATACTAATCCCAATTGATGGCTCTGAATCTGCAGAGGAGACTGTTCTTTATGCGAGATCAATGTGTCCTAAATCAGAGACTCGAATCGTTCTTTTACATGTGACACCAGCTGTTAATACCACCAATGCATCCTTTGATAACATTCCGAATGTACAGGCTATTTACAATGAACTGGTAAAGGATAACTGGGCGATTGAATCTGAAGTACGCCTCGGTGAGCCCGTTTCTGAAATATTGAAAATGACCATATCACTGCCTGCCACCATGATACTTATGTCTACACACGGCCGTTCAGGCATTGAGCGTATACGTCAGGACAGCATTACTGAACAGGTATTAAAACAATCACCCTGTCCGGTTTTTATTCTGCACAGCGCACGGCCCGAACCGGCTGACAATCGCACCGAAAAATTATTTAAACGCATCCTGGTGCCACTCGATGGTACAGATGCCTCTTCTGCGATACTTGAATGCGTAAAACGCTTTGCAAAAATGCATGATTCCGAAATATTGTTATTTCATGATGAGATGGAACATGCAGAATATGAAGAAGAAAAAGCGGCCATCAAGGCAAAACTACAGGACCAGAGTGTTGCACTTGCAAACACAGGACTGAAAGTTTCGCTTGATATGACAACGTTTAAAAAGCCTATCCGCGAAATTCTCGAAAGGATTGATAACATGGATATCGACCTGGTTTCCATGGCAACACATGGTAATGGTGGTGAGATGCGTGCACTGGACGAGTCTGTTACCGCGGAAATTATTCGGCATTCCAATTGCCCGCTGCTGGTATGGTCAGCTGAGCCACAGTGTCCCACTTTAACTGAAGTGACGGAAACATGAATCAAGAAGAGTTTTAATTATGCCTGAGACAGCCATACCAGTAAAAACAGACACCAGCTTCAATATTCAAAACAGTGATGAACTGACGCAGAATGTTAAACCCCTGCTGCATGAAATTAAGCATGCGCTGGATAGTCTTATCGAAAATGGTGAAACCAGTATTATCGATTTGCGCAGCATTCCATTGGCGCCAGGCGAAGAAGAAAAAATCTTAAACACCCTGGGCACAGGTGAAGTTCAGGCCCAGCTCAATGCACTGGGCCTGAGTGAGATTATTGAAACACAGTATGCAGGTGTATGGCTTGTAACGCACTACAACGATGACAACAATATCATCAGCCGTTTTATTGAAGTAACAACCGTACCCGGCATAATTTGTTCACAGACAGAAGATATCATGGCAGCTTACAGCCGCCTTACCTTAGATCTGGATGAAACCCAGGAGACTAATTAGTCATCAGGTGGAGAAAACAGCATGACAGACAGAAAAAGTAACAAAGATAAACTCCCTGCTGCTGATTATCAGCAGAAGAACATGCGTTCAGAAAGCGGCCAGTACAATAATACCCGGCCCGATAAAACACTGGGTGAAACCTTACGCAGCCAGGGAATATCACGCCGCAGCTTTCTAAAGTTCTGTGCCGCCACAGCATCAATGATGGCGATGTCACCCGCGATGAT